>NZ_LZHP01000018.1:0-230445 GCF_001690605.1 Gilliamella sp. Nev6-6
GAATCATGCAAGAAAACGGATTAGTATCAAAATATACCTGTAAAAAATATCGTGCTAATACAGAACAAAGCAACGAATCAACAGTAAGTAATCAACTTAATCGTGAGTTTACCGTAGGCCAACAACGAAAAGTGTTAGTGACTGATTTAACTTATGTGAGAGTAAAACAACAATGGCATTACCTTTGTGTGATTATTGATGTAAGCAATCGAGAAATCGTGGGACGAAGTGCTGGAAAACATAAAAATGCTCAACTGGTTATGGATGCTATCAGCCAAATCCCTATTAACTTAAATTCAGTTGAGTTATTTCATTCAGATAGAGGAAAAGAATTTGATAATCATCTCCTTGATGAATGTTTAAAGGAATTTGGCATTGAGCGTTCATTAAGCCATAAGGGATGCCCTTATGATAATGCTGTTGCTGAAGCAACATTTAAAGCGGTGAAAACTGAATTTGTGTCAAACACGATTTTTGATTCACTTGAACAACTCAGGTTGCAATTTAATCACTATGTGGATTGGTTTAATTACAATAGGCTTCATTCATCTTTAAATTACCAGTCACCCATTGAATATAAAATGAATCTATGACCTTATCTTTTTGGTACTAAAAAGTGTGGACATACCACGTTATTCCCTCATAGGTAATGGAAGGCCAAGTCAATTGGGTACCTTCCGATATATCTAAATCAAAATATAGGCCATTTGCGCCCGTGGTTGGGAAGTTAAGGTTATATGATGTCGGTATTATAGATTGAGGAAGAAAGCCCCTGTTTGGCTGCCAAATATTAGCTGGACCAGCAAATTTCCACCCATTAAAGCCTGGTTCATTATTTCCGCCAAGCCTCAAATTAGGCTTAGCATAAAGAACGGCTGGTGATGATTTTGGAATGATGTAGTAAGTCACTGTGCCAGCGTTAAAAGTACTACGATTAGGTACACCATACTGGGTACTTAAACTACTATTTGTATTACTTAACACTACTTTATAAGGCGCTCTAGCAATATCTAAAGTATCAGCGCGACCAACTACCTGATTATTTTTATCTGTAATATTAACGGTTAAGCTACCCATAGCCGTTACGCCATTAACCTCCTGCCCATCACCATCATCATCACCCCAATAATAATAAGGCGCATCAATAAGTGCTTTTAACTCTATCGTATCAGTTGTTGATGGTACTAACATGTCAACATCAGCAAAAGTCTCTCCAACACGAGGAAGTACGATTGGGTTTGTTGCTGAAGTATTAGTAATTGGAGTAATGGTAGTGCCATCTGATAAGGTAATAGCTAATAAATCTTCTGTATTTATCACTTTTGTTTTACCGTTATTAAACGTTAAATAAGGCGCACTACCTTGAATCGTGTTTGTTGTGGTAGCTGATAATGCCTGAGAATCGAACGAAAACGGCAATAGCAATAACAGGGATAATGTTATAGGGAATTTTACTAATATTAATGAAGTGAACGAGAAAACCTGTCTACAATAGTGATTTAATAGATTTAAAACATAAAGCTGCTGCGTTCTATCGCGGTAATGCACAAAATACTCCTTTCCTCAATTACTTATCTGTTTTATTTAACTCTGTTATAACTTTTTGCTAGTAAAATAAGTTAAATTAATTTGTTATCACCTGAATTATAACGTTTGAAAAAAAATTGACCACTTTTGCGATTAAAATATTTGTAAGGATTTGTTAAGAATGGTCCCGCATAAAAAATTAAATGACTAATGAACAAATAGTATTAGCCAATATTTATGCTTTTTGAATAATTTGGAACAAACACGAAGTGTACCGAATGAATAGCTGACAAAACTAAATATTAAACGCTAAATCAAGTTGTGAAAATTTTTACTTAGATCTTGTGATAACGCTTAATAATTTATAAATAAAAAATAGATGATAGCATAATTATCAATAATCTATATCAATAAATTAGCTAATAAATCCACTATTTTTTGTGTTTTTTTATTGACATACTGGTCTATTAATTTTCAAATTTGAAACCGCTTTATTCATCTGTTTGATCATATCTTTTGGACTTTGAGCAATGTAAACTTTGCCACCAGTGGCATTAGCAATACAGTCTATTTTGTGTTCACCGGCAATATCAACGATATTAATTTTTAACCTAGGCTTTTGCGTAGCAATATAATTCGCTAAGGTGCAAATGTTATTTTTTGTACAATTATCTTCGCCGTCACTAATAATAAGTATATAGTCATCACGTTTTACACCATCTAACATTTTGCTGGCTTTTTCTAGCCCGTTATATAAAGGTGTCCCTCCCCCTCCTGCTGCAGTTGGTGTTAATTTTTTAATTTTACGCTTTAGTGTTCCTCGGTTAGCATAATTATAAAATGGCGAAACATATGCTGCTGGGCAATTTGTTAGTGTCACAAGCGAGATATCAATGTTCGGTTGTATCTTATCAATGCTTGATGTAGCCACACTCTTACTACTTGATAAACGAGTTGGTAAGCGCGTCATTCGCTTTTCGTATTGGATTCTTTCCTGCTCGGACATATTCCTATAACCATAAGTCAAATATTGAAAATATTGCTCCACTTCTGATGGCGATTCATTCAATGTCACCGTCATGGATAATGAATTATCAAACACAATTGCCATTTTAGATGGATTAGGATCTTTATTCATCTCTTCTTTGGTTATACAGTTAGGTGGATTTTTTACCTTTGGTGCTGGCTCAGGTACAGGCACTGTCTCTGGTTTAGGCTCAGATGTTACAATTGGCGCAGGTTCTGATGTCGGCAAAAGATCTTGTGGTTCAACAACTGGCTCTGTTTTAGGTTCTACTTGTTTTGTTTCAACAGATGATGAAATAACTGGCGCTGGCTGCTGAGGGGCAACTGCTTTTTCTTTATCAAAGGGGTAAAATAAATACCAAAGGAAACTAGACAAACCAAGCAGTAATAAAGCTAAAAGTAAAAAATGCCACCAACGCCAAAATGGTTTAGGCACAATAACAGGAGCCGGTGCGGGCATAACAGGCTCTTCAAAGGCATTAATAATAACAGGATCTTCATTTATAACATAAATCTGATTACCTAAACTCTTAATTCTTGGAAGCCAAAACGAAATTAAACGCTGATCTTCATCGCTTAAGATCATCAATTTAACAGCTTGTTCAATATCATTAATACGTGTTTGTAATTTCTTAGCTATTTGATTTTTATGTGATTCATTAGCAATACTATCAAGTAAAACAGGTTGACCTTCAAGATTAGTATACCAGCCAATATATTTATTGTTATCAATTAACTTTGGTGTTGCTAAAATTGAAAACGTACGATCAGTTAAATGTGACTTTAGTAATAGTAGTAAGGATTTATATTGGTTTAGTAGAGAAATCTTCTCTGAATTATTATGTTCAAAGACAGTTCTAGTTATTCGTTGCATTACTAATTTAATCCCTTACATTTTACCTTTACACTAAAGCTACATTAATTTTAAAACATGCTCATAAGCAGAAATACAATTAATGCTATATGCATTTATATAATATTATTTCAACATAATTATTCACATAGCGGTTTGCTAATATTCATACTTGAAACAGCATTGTTCATTTGTTCAACTATTTGTTTTGGGCTTTGAGCTACATAAACTTCACCACCAGTTTGCTCTGCCACACAATCAATTTTATGTTGCCCAGCAATATCCACAATATTTATCTTTAAACGTGGCTGTTGGGTAGCGATTTTGCTCGCTAACGAACAAATATTAGCCTTGGTACAATTGTCTTGACCATCACTAATAACTAATATGTAATCATCACGGTTTACGCCATCAAGCATTTTGCTGGCTTGTTTTATCCCACTATATAATGGTGTTGCGCTGTTATCATCTAGTGGTTTTAACTTGTTGATTTTATTCTTTAAGTTACTTCTATTATCATAACTATAAAACGGTGTAGTTTGTGCTACAGGGCAAGCTGAGAGTGTAACTAATGCTATATTAACGTTTGCTTGAATTTTATCAATGCTTGCTAATGCAACTTCTTTGCTACTTGATAACCGATTAGGCAGGCGTGTCATGCGTTTTTCATAGGCATCAGCGTCTTCTAGCGACATTGAATAGAAATCAGTGTTCAAATATTTATTAATAGAATCTTGAGATTCCATCAGCGTCAATGACATTGATGCTGAATTGTCAAATATCATAACCATTTTAGGTGCATCACTGTTACTGACAATCTCTTCACGAGCAACACAATTTTTAGGTGCAATGGCCGTTGGCTCTGATGTCGATTTTACAACTGGTTCAACTTCTTCTTTGCGAGGTTCAACAACAGGTTCTGGTTTCTTTTCTTCTACTGGTTGAGTAATGGCTGGCTCAGCAACTTGAGCCACAGGCTTTTGTTTTCCATATGGGCAAAATAAATACCAAAGGAGCCCAAACAAACCAAGCAATAATAAAGCTAAAAGTAAAAAATGCCACCAGCGCCAAAATGTTTTTGGTGGAATAATAGGAGGTGGCGCGGGAGGCAAAATCGGATCTTCAAAGCTATTAATGATAACGGGTTCATCATTAATAACATAAATAGGGTTACCTAAGCTTTTAATTCTAGGCAACCATGATGAAATAAATCCCTGCTGCTCAGCAGTTATTGGCATTGACTTAACTGCTGACTCGATATCGTTAATACGATCTTGCAATGTTTTTTCTATCTTACTTTTCTGTGATTGATTACAAATCTCACTCAATAAGACAGCTTGCCCTTCTAAAAGAGTATACCAACCAATATATTGATTATCGTTAATCAATCTCGGTATAGCTAAAATTGAAAAAGTACGATCAGTTAAATGTGGCTCTAGCAGCGCTAACAAAGAGTTATATTGATCTAATAAAGACATCTTTTCGGAATCATGGTGTTCAAAAGCTATCCGAGTTATTCGCTGCATTATTAATTTAATCCCTTATAGTTTAATTTTATACTAAAACTGTACTCATTTTGAAACAGGCCCATAAACAGAAATACAAATGATGCTATATACATTTATATAGCATCATTTAAAAATAATTATTCGCATAGCGGTTTGCTAATATTCATACTTGAAACGGCGCTATTCATTTGTGCAACTATCTGTGCTGGGCTTTGAGCTACATAGACTTTACCGCCAGTTTTATTAGCTACACAATCAATTTTATGCTTCCCAGCAATATCCACAATATTTATCTTTAAACGCGGTTGTTGAGTGGCTATTTTGCTCGCTAACGAACAAATATTAGCTTTGGTACAATTGTCTTGGCCATCACTAATCACTAATATGTAATCATCACGGTTTACACCATCAAGCATTTTGCTGGCTTGCTTTATGCCACTATATAATGGCGTTGCGCTGTTATTATCTAGTGGTTTTAACCTGTTAATTTTATTTTTTAACTTACTTCTATTGTCATAACTATAAAACGGTGTAGTTTGTGCTACAGGACAAGATGAGAGTGTGACTAATGCAATATCAACGTTTGCTTGTATTTTATCAATGCTTGCTAATGCTACTTTTTTACTACTTGATAACCGATTAGGCAGGCGTGTCATGCGTTTTATATAAGCCTCGGCTTCTTCTGGCGACATTAAATCATCTGTATTCAAGAATTTATTAATAGCTGCTTGAGACTCCATCAATGTAAACATCATTGATGCTGAATTATCAAATATCATAACCATTTTAGGTGCGTCACTGTTACTGACAATCTCTTCACGGGCGATACAGCTCTTAGGTGCAACGACCGTTGGCTTTGAAGTTGGTTCTGAAGTTGACTCTGATGTTGATTTTACAACTGGTTCAACTTCTTCTTTGCGGGGTTCCACAACAGGTTCTGGTTTCTTTTCTTCTACTGGTTGAGTAATGGCTGGTTCAGCAACTTGAGCCGCAGGCTTTTGTTTTTCATATGGGCAAAATAGATACAAAAGGAGGCCAAACAAACCAAGCAATAATAAAGCTAAAAGTAAAAAATGCCACCAGCGCCAAAATGGTTTTGGTGGAATAACAGGAGGTGGCGCGGGAGGCAAAATCGGATCTTCAAAGTTATTAATGATAACGGGTTCGTCATTAATAACATAAATAGGGTTACCTAAGCTTTTAATTCTAGGTAACCATGATGAAATAAATCCTTGCTGCTCAGCAGTTATTGGCATTGACTTAACCACTGCTTCGATATCGTTAATACGATCTTGCAATGTTTTTTCTATCTTACTTTTCTGTGATTGATTACAAATCTCACTCAATAAGACAGCTTGCCCTTCTAAAAGGGTATACCAACCAATATATTGATTATCGTTAATCAATCTCGGTATAGCTAAAATTGAAAAAGTACGCTCGGCTAAATGTGGCTCTAGCAGCGCTAACAAAGAATTATATTGATCTAATAAAGACATCTTTTCGGAATTATTATGATCACACATAAATCTTGCTATTCGCTGCATTGCGTAACTGTTTCCTTTTATTTCTTCTACTGTTATAAAAAAGCGATTAAACAAAAATTTATATATTTAATGCCTTTTGCAACTGTTGAAGTTTTTTGTTTAACGTTTCTAACTCAACTTGCTTTTCAATTTGTGAATTATTTGAGTTGTTAGCTTTTTTTAGTTGCTGTTCAATGTCTTTAACTTGAGCTTGTAGATCATCACGACCTTTAGCCTTTTGTTTAACTTCGTTTGTTAATTTAGTTAAATCATTTTTCAATTTTTGTTGTTGCGCTTGTTTTTGTTTAACACTTAATGAGGTATCGTTTTTTTGTTTTTCAATTGCCGCATAGATTTCTTTAAATTGCTGATTGGCTCTTACTTCATTTTCCAGAATTTGCTTTTTCTGATCGATCCGAGCTTGGTAATTTCCTGAATAATTACAGCTAATTTTATCCATAATACCAATGTTAGCATTAGTCGGATCGCACTGTTCGGGAGTTGTTGAGCAACCAGCTAAAAAAATAAGCGGGCTAAGTAATAGAAGATGTGTTTTTTTCATAATTAGCTAACCTTAACTGCTGAACGTTGTTGTGTAACAAGATTAATTTGATTTTCAAGTACTGTAATTTGTTTATGTAATTGACTTATTTGTTTATCGAGTTTTGATACATTAACGCCTGATTGTTGTTCTTGAGAAGAGATTAAAACCCAGTCATTTTCAACTTTTCTCATGCGTTTTAATTTATCATTTAAGTAGGCAATATTAGCATCAATTTGCGTTAAATCATTTTTAGCTTGTCTTTTGTTTAACGTATCTTTTTTGATTTGATTATTTAACACTTTAAGAGTCGCTAAATTTTTATCCAACACAGCTTTAGCTGTTTCGGTTACTGCTTGAACTTCGTAAGTATTTTGTTGAATGTCTTGGATGTAAACATCAAGGCGCATTTCGGCATTAGCATATTCTGCTCGTTTACTGTCAAGATAATAGTTAGCGCCCATCATCACACCACAACCAACCGCAGCTGATGCAATACAAACGCCAGCTTTTCCACCTGCTAACATACAACCAATACCGCCTAAACCCGCGCCAACAGCACAAGACTGCCATGCTGATTTACTAAAAAACTTAGCTGTGTTACTTTTTGTTAAAGCAGGGTCGGCATTTCTAGAGCTGACTCCTCCTCCGCCTTGGCAGCCAGTTAAAATAAGCGATACACACAAAAACAGCGTTACTATAATTTTATTCATCATTTTTTTCCTTTTATTTCATTGCATGTTTGTAGCCAAGCTGATCTCGCAATTTTCCCCGATTCAATATATTGATTAATATGTTTGAAATAGAGTTTTAAATAGTCACTCATATTAGCTTTGCCACTATTTTCTAAAATAAATTGAGTAGAGTTAACTTGATCATTAATAGTAATTTTCTCGTAATTTGACGCAGTATTAACAATAGTATCGGAATAATATTTCAATATAAAGTCCCGAGCATTTTTAGACTCATCAACAACTTGTTTCAAATTATCTAGCTTCACTTTTGAACACATATTGTCATCATCTAAAGTATCGCTTTCTTTTGGATCACAAACTTCATTAGCCATTGTTCTATATAAATTGTCATTATACTCAAATTTACTGCTTAAATCTGAAACATTCGCACACAAAAATGCACCTAACTGTAATGCTGACTGAATGGATCGATCTCGTTGTTCATCACGAGCTTGGTTAGCACTACGTAACAGTGTATTAAGTTGATTTAATTCTTTTTTTGTTTTCTCGTCTTCCACTTGTTTGGTGATTTTTTCAAGCTCACTAACAACATTAGCATTTTCTGAGCTTTCCGTTTCGCTACCTAATTGGTTCCATTCTTTTTCTAACTCTTTGATTTTATCACTAGAATTAATCACTTCTGTTGTATAAACCAAACGAAACCCAACATCTTTACTCTTATAAGCACCTTTATCATCATAAAAAGGTTTTTCGGTACGAAAAGCACTGGTAGTTGATGATTCAGGTGTCAAATAACTACCACCACGAACCGTCATACCGCCTTGTTGGCCATGATAGCGATCGAGTTTATTCATTCGAAACGAATCAAACATCATTTCGCTTGCGTTACCTAAGATATCAAACAAATCTAACGGATTAGGTTCAAGCCGTCCAATAAGTTGTAATTTTCCATTAGCTGACTTGGCACCAGAAAACCACGCGTAATTTTCAAGATTACCCGTCATTGGGAACCGTGATTCACGAAATTCTGATTCGGTTACTTTCGAACCACCTCGTGCAGCATATTCCCATTCGGTATTATTCGGTAAACGGACATAACCATTAGGCAAACTAATTGATTTTAGCTTTGACCGATTTTCAATTAACCAACGATTATATTTATTTGTAAAAGCTATAGCATCAAACCAACTAATATCAGTGATAGGAAAAGAGAGGTTCACTTTAGGTATTGGGCAGGTGTCATTCATTACAGATTGATATTGCAATACGGTAATTTCATATTTACCTATCAAATAGTACCGTTCTTTACCTGCATCAGAAAAACTTCCTGCTATATAGTTGGGTGTCGCATATTCAGCAAAACCAAGCTCTTTTTGATTACTTCCTAAAATAACTTTGACATCATCTAACGATTTATTGGTAGGAGTAAATACCTTTTTCATCACTAAACTACCATCACACGGCATGGGTAAAATGACATCATCTTTGGCTGGTTTGGGATTATAAAATTTACTGTCCCAAGGCTCAGCAAAGCTTAATGAGGGAAGTAAGCTTATTGTAGCCAATCCCCAATAAGCCAATCGAATACATTGGGGATAACTATGCTTCACGTAAGCTTTCTGCTGGTTGAATTTTAATAGCACGTCGCCCTCCTATAACCACAACGCCGCTTGATATAAATAAAGTCAGTAAAAAAGCAACGATAAGATGATAAAATTGTAATTGACTCACCACGGATTGTGAAATCAAATTTTTACCTAAAACTAAATTAAAGGCACTATTTCCTAATCCAAAAAGCACACAAGAGATAACAAAAGCTAAACAACTTAAAATCATTGCTTGATTGATTAAATAAAGCATAATGCTTTTTGAACGAAATCCAAGTAATCGCATAAAGGCAATATCTTTACGTTTACGTTCAATATTCGATAAAAATGCCCCTGTAAATGACAAAATACACCCTAAAACAGCTGTAATTGCAATGACACTAAAAATAAAATTGAGCACTCGATCGATTGCTTGCATGTTTTCAATCGCGTTAGCTTGTGTACGCGTTTCTATATTTTTTTCTCGTAATTTAAACGCTAATGGGGCGACATTATCTAGTGAATTGGCATAAATACGGGCTCGCGCAAATGAAGTATGTTTTGGTGGATTTGATTGCCCAGTAGACGTTAAAAAAATATCACTTTGGTAGCCATCATAAAAATCTTCCATGGCAATAAGTAAATCTAAAGAAACAAAAGCAGCTGCTCGACTATAACGACTCTCGGGAATAATACCTACCACATCTAATGTGGTTATGCCTTTTTCCAGTTTTCCATCAAGCTGCCTTGTTATCACCATTTTCACACGACTACCGATAGTTGCTTGCATTTTTTCTGCCGATAATGCACTTAATATAATTTGATTTTTATTATTAAGCAAAGGCGTAGCTTCTGTTATTGGATCACCTGTAGCCGTAGGAATAATTTCGGCATTATTCACAAAATGACTCGCATCTTTCATTAAATCAGCTTGTGTATTTAATGAGCGTGTTAGAGAAATAACAAAAGCCGTTTCAGGCTGTTTTTTTATCCACTCAAACATTTCACTCGTGAATTGTAAATTACCAACGATTTTGACTTCTAAATTTTGTGGATCATTAAGTAATTGTTCTCTAAGTTGAGAAACCACACCATATTTTAAGCTAAATAACAATAATAATGGCGTAATCACTGAGATCACCGAGGCGATAATACAAAACGAAACTTTTTTGTCATACCATAAGTCAGCTAAAGATAAGCGAGTAACAAGTAACCATTTTAATATTGCTTTAGTCATTTTTTACACCTTATCTTGTAATGGTAAAAATACTGAGGATTGAGGGGAAATTAAGTTAGCTGATAAAGTAAATAACCCTTTGCTTGCAATGCGTTGCCAATCGTGCGTTACAATCATCACAGCAATATTGTCTTGCTGAGCTTGCTCAATAATTAAATCAAAAAGTAAACTTGCATTATAGGGATCCAATGCCGAGGTTGGCTCATCGGCAAGTAATAACGCCGGTTTATGAATAATGGAACGAATAAAAGAAGCACGTTGCCTTTCACCAATAGATAACTGTTTAGGATATTTATTTAGCAAATGGTCAATTTTAAGTTTTTGCACTAAATAATCAAACCGGCTGTTATCCACTTTTTTTTGTAATAACTTCAATGATAATAAAATGTTATCACGAACAGTCAAAAAAGGCAGTAATCCACCTGTTTGTAACATAAAACCCAAATACTGAGCTCGAATATCAGCCAGCTTATCAAGCTGGTTTTGCTCGATTAGCGTTGCAATGTCGATTGCATAATTATCAACAATCAATTTATAGTGGCTAATTTCATCTGGTTTTAAAATCATTCCTACCATTTCAAGTAATGTGCTTTTGCCTGCACCACTATCGCCCTGAATAACAACAACTTCACCAGCTTTGACGGTTAGCTCAGGCAGGCAAACACTAAAAAAGGATTTACCTGTTGAGCGTAAAATAGATAACTGCTTAATAGTTAACATATGTCTAAGGCAACATTTCTAATGGGATAGGATAAACATTTTCGCGAGGGTCGCTACCTTCGGCTAATGAAATCCAACGATCGACATCGGCATTGCATTTTTTATAGTAACGAATTTTACTATTTAAATTACGGATAAATTTTTCTTGCTCAAGTCCGCTCATGCTTTTCCAAGTATCTTGATCAAGCCCTGTCACATCACTTTTATATGGAATGTTATCTAGATATTCACCAAGCAGACCTAAGTCAGCAATTTTGGTCACCGAATCTGATTTTAATTTACTTGGATCTTGCCCCATCGCAGCAGCAACAGAGCGAAGCTGGGAAAACATATCATCGGCTGAAATTAACCCATCATTAGCCGCATTAGCAATTTTGCTGACAATATCACTCAAATCACTAAGTTGCGATTTAGTTAATAATATACGAGGCTCCGCTGTTGGAATCGTCGGTTTAGCGAAATCTTTATCTGCAATCCAGGCTTTAAAAACGGTTGGCGCTTTAGTCCCCTTGGTATCGCCTAAATAAGCTAACTGCATGGCCTTACTGAGTAGCAATGCATCTTTTAACATGTCAGAATTATCATCTTTTGCATTAAGTGCATTGCCGACAGAAGCCTCGCCTTTATACGCAAGCTTAACTTGTTCTGATAAGGCTTTTGCCAGCAAGTCAACTTTTTGGCCAAACTGATGTACATCTCCCGCATTAACAGGATAATAAAGCGATTTATGAATGAAATCATTATAAGTTAGATCCGAATATTGCGTTGCAGCAATCTGATGATCTTTTTCACCACTTGGCGTTTTTAAATGTAGTGCGTAAATAGCTACGCCCTTATGCTGAGCTTCAAGTCTTAATTGCGCAGCATCCATTCCTGTACTAGAAAGTTTATCATCACCGGGAATTGCACTAGCATCTGTTATCAAAATCATGTAACGCGCGCCAAAGCTATTCCAATTAATATCATTTAATGCTTGAGCGACCCCAGCATAAGAATCTTCGGCAAAATATGCGGTTGATACAGAAGCTTGTTTAAGCGAAGCGCTTAGCTGTTTAAAATCCTCTTTATCTTTTACTTTATTGGGATCGGCAAAAAGTTTAGAAACAAATTCAAGTTTATCCGAGGCCTTTAAACTCGATCGAAATGAAACCAATCCAAATTTAACTTGATCTTGTAAATTTTCTTTTTCAATGTGCTGATAAACTCGCGTTACCGCTTCTTTAGTTCTTGAAATATAAGGATCCATTGAAATAGTGGAATCAATAACAAACACAATGGCGGCTTTAAATGGAGCAACTTGATTAGTGCTATCATCAGTAGTTTGGCCATTAGCTGGTTTTGTATTATTTTTTACCAATGAATCCTGTTTACTTACTGATGCTACTTCTAGCACTCGCTCATAAAAACCTTGCCCATTCATAACCTCTTCACCTTGTAAAATAGGTAATAAATAGAAGTTACTTTTAAAATCAACAAACTCTTTAGGCTCTTGAGCAACCACATCTGAAGCTGGCTTATTGGCTTTTAACTTGTCACGAATAGGCTTTAATAAAACCTCTGGCTTATCAGCATCAACAATAGCGGTTAATGCAGCCTTATCTTTGAAAAATAACAAAGGATCACGATCAACAGGGTTTGTAAAAACTAATGCCATTTGCATATTCCAAGCAACTGCACATGAATTATTAATCCAACCTATCGCTTTTCCATAAGAATCAGGCCCAACTTTAAGCCATTGCTGATTATTGTCGTTTTTACGTTCATAAACATAATAGCGTGAAAATGCTGGCACAGATTTGCCGGTAGGATCCGTAATATTATTTTTTAATTCACACGTTGGTGTGCTTAATACACGCTGATATAAGGTTTTTTTACCTTCTTGTTTGAGCGGTTCAGCTGCCGAAGCTATCCAAGGTACACAAGCGAGGCTTAGACCAATAACGAGTTTTGAAATTGCTATTTTTTTCATATCCTTTCCTCACTATTTTTGCAATTCAGCTAAGCGATTTTTGGCTAAGGTATTATCAGGATCATGATTCAAAGATGTTTCATACCAATAAATAGCGGTTTCTTTATCTGCTTTAAAGCAACTATTATTTTCATAAAACTTCTCGTCGTACTCTTTAGCATAAAGTATAGCAATCTTCGCATTTTGCTGAGCTTGATTTGCATATAATCGTTGAGCAATATTACATTTTTCAGCTTTTTTAGCTTCAGTTATTATCTGAATAATTGCATCAACTTCTGGCTTGGTTTGTAAACATTGTTGAATAAAAGTTAAGTCATTGGTAAAACCATTATTTAAACTACATTGGGCACTAATTTGCACCGGTGTTATTGGTTGTGATTGCTTTTTGAAAAAGAAAAAATACCAAGTAGCAAGAGCAATCCCGATTAACATCATAAAACCAATTATAATAGCAACGATTAATCCTAAGCGACTTTTCGATTTAACCGATTCAAGCGGTATTTCAGGTTCAGGCTCTGATATTGTTTCCGCTTCAACAGGTTCAGCCAGCATTGTCTTCTCAGTATCCATGCTGGACTCTTCAATTAATGGCGTCTCTTCTTCAACAGTAGATTCGTTTGCTAATTCAGGTTTTGCTATAACTTGTTCGTCATTAGGTAATGCTACCTGCACATTTAATGCCGTTGATGCAAACACGGTGTCAGCAATACTAACAACCCCGCCATCAATATAATTCTCATTTTGTTTATCACGAATTTGTATAAGAAAACGAACCTGATTTCCTTGTGACAACAAAGTGTCAACCAACCATTCACTGACTTGCCCTGTTAGCTGTTCATTATCTACAGACATATTTTCAACTGTATGCCAGCTTTTTTCAGGAGCCCACTGATTCAAATCAGATAAATAGTACCCATCCTGATTACGTTGTATAAGCATATCAATTTCAGAACTGCCTTTCCATTTTTGAGCTAAAAACTTCGCAACACCGGGTTTATAACCATCTAATTCAATTCTTAATGCCATGATATCCTCTATTTTACACCCAAATTTTGAGCATCATTCACTCTATCGAGTGATAAGACTTTTATTCAAAAAGGCTCATTTACTATATTTATTCAATACGTTATTATTTATTTTTAATTAATCTGCGATTGCTTGAAAAAGCCAAGAATTTCGCCTAATCGACTATTTTGTTCTTGACTAATTTCTCGCCCTGCATGGTGGCCTACATTTTCTTGCGCAAGCACCGCAAATGCAATAAACCAATCAAAGATCGCATACTGAGAATAATTTTTAGTATTATCGTCTAGCTTTGGTAATGAATGCGATGATTGAACATTAAATTCACTTAATGGTGAAGAAAATATTGGCTTACCTTGATTAACTTTGCTCATTGGTATATCAGTTACTTGACCTTGAATAAAACCTAACCAAGCAATAAAGTCTGCCAGTAAATTATGAATAGTACTGATTTGCCTAGACTCAAGATCATCACGTTTACTACCCATATTTTCATTATTCAAAATATGCTCACTTAAACTTGCTTCAAGTTTCATGCGATTCGCAGCAGTAATAAGTTCTTCTATAATAAAAGAAAGTGATTTTTGAGTAATTCCAAAAAACTGTAAAATATGTTTATCTAAAACGATATTTCTTAAATGCTCTAACCATGCCGAAAAAACCGTTTTTGCAAACTTTGATTCTGTTGTTAATATAGTTGCTTGTTTGGTAGTTAACGATGAATTCACATCAGAAAATAGTTCAAAATCCGCATTTAATCCGAAATCATTTGATAAATTATCTAACAAATTATCATTACTATCTTGCTGTGTTTCATTTTCTATCGTATTAGAATGATAAAGTGCTCGAATTGTTTGATCAGGTAATTCAAACGTTTTAAGTAGTTCGCCCAATAATAATGCTTTATTTTGTAGTTCTTTAACAACATTAGCGATAACTTGTTTTTTCTTAACGAGCTCTTCATTACTATCTGCTTGATACCAAGTATCAAAACGCATATTAATAATGTAATCAATTTTTTCATTAAGCTGTTCAACAATCCGCTGTTGTTTAACTTCAGTTATAGCAACTTGTTCTAAGTATTGACTAATTCGCCCTATACCGCCATCATTGAGTTTTAGCATAGCATCCCACGCTTCCTCTGGCTGAAAAACATATTCTTTAATATCACTATTTTGAATAAATGTGCTTCTTAATACATTCATTTTATCTTGATAATTTTCATTATAAGCTTGTTCTTGGCAAGTTTTTGAATCGACATTTAAAAATGGCACATCAAATCCAGGTTTGCGAACTAAAAAGACATTATTAAATTTATGCTCGTTGGACCAGTTACTTAGCCAATCATAACTACCAAAGCGTTCTAAAATAGTTTGTTGTAGCAAACCACCTTTACCCCAACTATTTTTAAGATTATCTTCTGATAGTGTTAATGAGGTACCAATGCGTTTATCAAACATAGTGATCGCCCATAATAAACCAGCTTTTTTAGTGGCTCTTTTTTCAGCAGTTTCACCTTGAGTTTTATCAATCCAACGCTCAAGAACGGGACCCACATCATTAACATCAGATTGTTTATCTGACGGTGTGCAAACAACTAGCACGTTCATTTCTTGGCTATCTGTGTATTTTTCGAAAAGATAAGCAACTTTGCCTCGCAATAAAAGCTGAGCAATAGGGTTACCTTCTTTAACATCTGAAACTGAAACCAAGTTTAAGCGACCACGATATCCAGGAAAATCGAGCAAATCGACGTTTTCAAAGGTTGGCACTCTGGTTTTATTAAC
Organism: Gilliamella sp. Nev6-6; assembly: GCF_001690605.1. NCBI lineage: Bacteria > Pseudomonadati > Pseudomonadota > Gammaproteobacteria > Orbales > Orbaceae > Gilliamella > Gilliamella sp. Nev6-6. The sequence goes on from NZ_LZHP01000018.1 coordinate 15,996, forward strand.
TAAAGGGAAGAGTAATTCAGCGGTTAGAAAAGCCAGTTGAGCTAAAGAGATATCTGTCGGCACTCCATTGAACGGCGTTATGGTCACTGATGAATCTTTATTAGTGTTCAATCGTTCAAGAATATCAACATTCATAATACTGTCAATTTGTGATTTAGTGCCATTATTATCTTTAACTAATACAGAAAGTGGCGCATACACAGTTTCAACATGACCTAAACTCGATAGTGTTGTGGCTAATTGAGTATAAATTGTAGTGAGCTCAGCAAGCCCACCCCACAAAATAGCCAATAACTCCCCTCGCTCAGCTACTGGTAAGTAAGGGAGCAAGAGGATGACTTTTTCCCAATATCCCCCTTTCAACTCATCAAGGGAATTACCAAAGTTTTCAGATAAGTAATCATAAAGATCAACAATATCGTCTTCGTTAACACCGCCTACATAACTGGTCTGTTTTTTAGTTTCTAAACGTTGAATCAACTGATTTAGCTGTACTAACTCAATTTTATTGGAGACTTTTTGTTGATCAAAATCCTTAAAGTAAGCATTTATCAAGATTTTGACAATTTCTATCTCTTTAAATAATTTCAATTCTAATGGATAGTTAGGTATGCCACCTTTGGCAATACGGCTAAAGCGGGTAACAAGGCCTGTTGCCTCTTTGCCACTTCCGACTGGGTTAACGTGATCGATAAAATCGAGAACTTCATTATCCACAATGGTTTCAAGTTTACCATTTTCACCAGCGGCTAATGCTGAAATAAGATAAGATTTGCCCGCTTGTGATAACCCAAAAAAACCAACTGCAACAGATTTGGCAGAGACATCACCTAATCGTTTTGCACTATTACGCAAACGACGCAAATCCAGAATTAAATTATCGGCTTCACTATTTAAACGTTTGGATGAATGACGGGTTTGATGCACCCATTCAATAGCCTTTGCGGACGCTTGATAGACCTGATCCCAAGATTTAGGAAGTTGTTCATTTAAGTTATTCATCGTTTTATCATTCCACTATCAAGCCAATATTGTGCACTAATTAAACCAGAGTTAACCATTGTGTTTAAGCTGAGTTTAATATCCTGATTTTTATTACAAGCCCGCCCATCAGAGGCTTTTAAATCTTTAATATAAAAATTTTCGACCATTTTTTGTTTGTTCTTTATACCTAAAGTCACTTGTAACACCACACCTTCAGCACTCAATCGTTTAGCCACGTCACTATTTTCAATTGTCAAAATATAGATAGGCGATGCAGGCCAACGGTCAACTTCAAGCTGCCTAAATCCAAGCCTTGTGGTTCCTCTAATTTCAAATGATAGTTCAGGAAAATCATAATCAGGATTATCCAAGTCAATATCTTGGTAATAGACATTTTCCTTTTTAATCATATTCAGATTATCTAGCAGCCCAATGTATTTAACAGTTGAATATAAATCCATATTAGATGATCTAAAATAGAAATTAGGTAATCGTAAATTCTTGCTTAAAAAGCACAGCATAGCTCCCACTGCGGCTGTCGTTTTAGGATCATCAATACGTTCTTGTTTATGGAATGGGTACCAACTACCAGTGTGATATCCATGTAATGGTAAAATTCGCCCAGCGGGTATTGATAACCGTGATCGAAAATAACTTTGAATACCCGGTAAACGCGAAGGGCGACCAGTTAATAAAAGCACATCACATTGATAACAGCTAATAATTTCCGATAGTGCATCAAAGGTTTTACAAATATTGTAATAATCACCACGAATAAACAAATAATGAATACGTTTTAAGTTAATTTCGATAGTTAAATCAAGTACCGAAAAATCAGGATTGTTTAATGCTCGCTTAATTGGATCATTAATAAAACTAAGCACGTTATCCGTCATAATGTTATGGTGTAATAATTCCCTAAAGGTAGAGCGATACACATGTTGTTCTGCGTGTAACGGATCGTAAAGCTCATACGCTTTTAATATTTGTAAGCCAACAGGCGTAAATAACTGTAAAGTAAGTTGCTGACGCAATACTGCATCTTGTATAGATAGTTGTTGCGAACCAATAATTGTGGATAAAATTGGATTCGGGTCAGCAATGCCCGCTTGTTTTAAGCCATTTGTTAAAGCCGTTAACACGGTATCTTGGATAATATCAAGCAAGATATCATCGCCAGCAACTTTAAATCCATCACGAAAACGTTGTGTGGGTACGATATAGGCATTACTGCTATTGGTTTGCGCACTGACGCCGTAGTCTAATTGATAATCATTAATGACTAAATCGGTTGTACCACCGCCGATATCAACCGTTGCAATGGTCAGTTTTTGTTTATTTTCTTTGTCTGGGCGAATCATGGAAGCAATAAATTCTTCACTACGTCCATTATAATTATTTTGTGTCTCATTAAAAAGGTACACAACTTGACCGCACGTTGCTTCATCCCATTGAATATAAACTTCAGGAATATTTGGCCAAACACTTTTTAATTGCTCTGGATTATTGAAGTCAATATTATCATCTGAACTATCCCAACCAAGGCTTTTCCAAACTAAGCCGATTGCTTGGTATACACAGCTTTTGAATATTGCTTGTTCAGGCTTAGGCATCGCTGGAGGAATCGTTAAAATAATTGAACGTAAATTACGCGATGTTTTAGCATGTTCAAGTTTATTACGTTGGGCAACACTATTGATTTGCATTAATGCGTGCATTAATACTTCGCAGAGCATAAATGTCATCAAAGAACTGCGAGAATATTTTGGGTGGAAAACGGGCATTTTGCGATCATATTCTTCTTGAATATCATTGCTAAGAATGTGTAACGCTTCCCCATATTCATTAATTAAACTTGAAAAAGGCTCTGCGGTTGCAAACGGTTCATGATCGCTTTTGACATAATGAGAGTTAAAACGCCAACCTTGTTCGTATTTATCTTGATCCCACAAATAACGTTTTGGACTTGAAAGCCCGGTGGCCCCCTCATTACCTTCCCGCCTACTGGCAAGCCGGCTTGCTTCTTGACCAACACGAACAATACTTGGCCAACGAAACGTATCTCGTCGCCCACTTTGCAAAGAAAAATGCTCTTTACCAAAAAAGGTTTGGGAAAATTCTACTCGGCTTTCAAATGGTTCATTATAAATATGCTCTGGTTGCGTTAAATCCCGAATTTCAAGCTCATAACGATGGTTTAAACTATCTTTATCTTGAACATGATCTTCAATTAAAATCCCACAAGTGCGAGAGTTTCCTACATCTAAAATCATGTCAACAGGAATTGATTTCACCAAATCATTTTTAGTATTTGAGACAATTTTAATTGTTGGTAAATGTAATGAGTCGGCAAGTAAATGGATGATATTAAGATAATGACCATAATAAGCTTTGTTTTTCATCTCTATATTAAGATCATCTCTGTGAATTTTTAAGCGCTGGGGATCTCCCGCCAACTCTTGAAAAAGATCAATTAACCAATTGGTGATCCATTTTAGTTCTAAATACCAGGAAATGTGATCTGAACGATGTGCTAAACTAAATACGGCGCCAGTCATTACATCATTTTCGGTTGGTGCAAGGTAAGCCACATCTTGTAAATTAGCAAACACTTTTGTATCAAAAGCAAAAGTGATTCGATGTGTATTACCATCGGGATCTTCCCCCTCAGGAATACTAACAATTCGAACTCGGCTCCAGTTATGAGGACCTTTATCAAAGCGTTCAGGCGGTATTGAGCGTAAAACAGGCACAGGTAACCAAATACCGTCGTATAATTTTAACGATTGCTCAACACTTATTTCTTGTGTTGGATTAACGGCAAATGTCGGATTATCTGGCGAAAAAAATTGACCATTATCCACATCTTCAATCAATCTAATCAGTGCGCCACTTTCGGAGGGATCAATAAAGTTACCATTAACTCTATTGCGCCAATAGTTATCTTTCCAATCAATTTTAAGAGCAAAGTCAAGAAACTGAATACCGCTATTCATAATAAGTGTCACTTCTTGACCATAATTGCGTAATTCTGGAAGCATATACAACCTTTATTGTTTTTTCATCGTTATTGGGAATGCAGTCCCATTATTATAAATTCCTTGGCAATTGGCTTTATTATCCTTGCCTTGTGTACATTGAATTTTTGGTAATTGATATTTGGTATTGTCACTACAAACAGCCTCAGTGTTACCTGTTATATCTAAATTAGCGTTTTTAATGCCAGTGCTAACATTACCTGTACATTTTACACCATCACTACGTGTTATAGTCACTTCACCATTGCCATCATTAAAGTTATAACTTAATTGCAATGGCTTACCAGTAGCTTTATCTTGGATCCCCCCGTTTGCAGACCATTGACCATTTAAGAAATCGGTGGTTCCTTGCTTGATTGCATCAGTAGGCAAAGCTAAATGGTCAGCCTGATCAGCAGCTGAAGTCGAATCTGATTTATTATTTTTATCGGTTGGAGAAGTCGTTTGGTCAGTGCCATCTTGGCTATTTTTCTCTTCAATATTATCTTTTTGATCCGGATCGGGAACATTGGATTTTTCATCCTTTCCATCAGTTTTATCCAGATCTGGAGATGGTACCGTCCCATTTTCATTATCTTTAGCATCTGGTTTTGGAGTATTCTTATCATCATTTGTGCTATCAACTGGTACAGGATGATCAACCGAATCGCCAGTTGCATCAGCATTAGTAGGAACACGATTAACATTATTTGTATCGCCTAAAGTTGTGTCATTTGGTATAACGTTATTGATCGCGCCTAACTGATTGTCTACAACCACATCTTTTGGCTCAGTTTTTAATGCAACGTTAGGCTTTTTCTCATCTTGTTGTTCATTTTTTTCTGCTTGATTAATTGGAGCATTTTCTAAAGACAAATTTGGATTAATCGATATTTCAGGTTTTAACCAACAACCACGTAGTAAAAACAATGCTAGCAAAAGTAACAATAAAGGTAATAATCCCAGTAACCATATCCACCAACGCTTCCACCATGGTTTATTATTAATAGGTGTCTGAGCTGGAGGCACCGTTGCTGTTGATGTAACTTTTTTTGCGGGCTCTAAACAATAGAATGGAGACTTAACTTGAGGCGTTTGCGGATAAACAAATCCCCAAAAAGTAATGACAGGTTTGTCATTAACGATATAAACAAATTGATTACTTGGAAAACGTATCGCCATCAAATTAGGCTCAGCGCTGTCGGCATTATTTTTGGGGTCATAAATAAGGCGGCTAAAAAGGAGTTGATCTCCCTCTAAATTAGGATTACTCGCTAGTTGCTTACCGAAATTCATCACTTTATGTTCAAATTCTCTAAGCAATGTTAGTGCTGATTCTTGCTCAGACTCGCTAGCAGAGCTCCAAGGTACGATATAATATTGGCCATCAGGCTGGTCTGAGTCAAAAGGAATATACCAATCAATAATATTGCCTTGATCATTACGTTGGGGAATAGCTAAACAATCAGCATATTGCTTACCTAATTTAACTCTAAACATTTCGCGGATTTGAGTTGCAACGAGATAGGCAGCCTTACCATCATGTCCTAACATTTTGAAATCTTTGATATCACCACTTCGAAGTAATGTATTTGCCATATATTCCTTTTTATTCCTTAATTTTATTTATCTTTTTATAGGATTATATCAATTCTAACAGAAAAACTTGAATGTTGTAATTGGTTTGCTAACCGATATTATGAGCTTTTCGTCTGTTTTTTGAATCAAAACATAAACAATTCATTATAAAAAATAATAGGTTATATAAAAATTATTTTAAAAAGCCACGCGATTATCCGGTTAATTTTATCCAATAAGCGCAATTGCTATTATTTCTGTTTTATACTAAAACGTATGAATTATCCGAAACCTCTCTACAAAAATTCACTTTATAAACTCATCATCCGTTAAAACGCGTAATGGTTGCATATCACTTTCACCTTTTATAACCAATGTAGGATCTGACCGTAAACAAGCACCGCCATAATGCCCACCAACAGTAAAAGTACATAACTGTAGATACCGATCATCGACCTTAGGTAAACACCATAATTCTTGATAGATGTTTTCTTGTTTTGCAAATTTACCCTGTGTTTTATCAAGCACTTGTTCTTTACTATTGACTAATTCAATATTGCTACCCCGCCGTCCTGCAATCGGTTTAATAGCATAACCTTTTTTAATTAGGTTTTCATTAAGTTCAAAAGTCGATTCTAATAAGTAACGGTGGTTAGGGAATAATGACCATAACACAGGTAAAATAGCTTTATTACTTGGAATAACCGTCCATAATGGCTCAAAAACAGACACTTCTGGCCGTAACAATACATCAATTAATCTTACAGCATTTTCTGGATGCCCTGTACGAATAGGTAATCCAGCAACTTGTGCTTCACTTTCTTCTCGAAGCTGTTCTAAAACCGTTTCCCAAGCCCATGTTTTCCAGACACAAGTTACTTGATGGCCTTCATCATCCACAAGCCGCCCACGTTTATCCCAACATAGCCCATTAAGACCCCGTAAAATCTTACTACTAAATCCAGCTTGAGTAAGGGCACTTTGCATAAATAGTGCATGATAATTTTCTTCACTATCATTGTCTTGCATGATATGAACAAAAGGTTCGGCATCACTATGCACCCAACAGTTAGCTAAAGAATTAAGTAGGCCACAACTAGGATCAGCTCCTCGGTTTAATCCCGCTTGGATTGCCCATTTTTGTAAAATATGCCCCGCTTCCGTATGGCAAGAGGCCGAATCGGCATTATATTCATAAACTTTAAAGCCACGCTCATCCATACAGAAATCTAATCGTCCAGTAATCATTTGATAACGGCGTTGCTGCCAAGAAAGACGTAATCTTGGCCATAATATTTCAGGAACATTAAAATTAATTAATAAATTATTATCCTTTAACACCTTGTCGGTAGCATGTAAATACATTAAATGTAACTCGTTTGTTGCCCGAATTAACTCTTGTTCCGCACTTTCTGAAATGGTGAAATAACGATATTGATCATCATGGCTAATCGCATGACCTGCTGCTAATACATACGCATTTTCTAATGGGTCTGATTCATTTAACCATTTTTTAGCAAATTGGCTTTCATTTTTAATATGAGCACTGTGGATTTCCAGTAAAGGCTTAGGAATTGTTGGTTGTGGTAAAGTATATTCGGTTTTGTCAGTTTGAATCATCCAACCTAAGATTTTCGTGTCATCAAACGTATCATGTAATTGATAGCCCTCATTGCTCACTGTCATTTTAAGTTCGCGCGTCCATTGTTGCCCAATGGGTAAGCGGGTATGTATTACATTTTGCTCAGCTATCCTAATTTTATCTTCAAACACTTCAGTAATAACAGCGACATGACCTGTTCTATCAAATACACCGCCATCATCCCATATCAATAAAGATCCTGCTTCTGGTATTTTTTTACTGCCATTAGCATACGCCTGTAAAGGTAAAATGGCTTCGTTAACAACTTGCCTTAAAAAGCGTAGTGAAAAAATTTCGTGAGCCATACCCACATCAGTAAATACAATACCGTAATTTAAGAATAAAAATCGCCTTGCAAATTCAACACATTGCCATTTATATCCCATATACTCATACCCAGAATAGCTACGAAATGATGCATCAGTCGGGTATTGGGTTCGATCCAATGTTTCATAATCAGAAGAATAAATGGCAACGCCACCTGGCGCATAACCTAATAATGTTCCGAAAGGTTCTTTATCGCTGAGCTGAGATAACATATTGTATTAACCTTATAGAGAATGAATAGCAAGATACATTTATCAAGCTGTTAGAATTTTCTTATCATAGATCAAATTATAGCCTTTAAAAAGCAATGTTTATATTTCATTACTTGAAGAAGACTAAATTGCCTATATATAGTGACTATTCTTAGTAGTCTTACTGATACATTGCTCCAATTAAGTGAGAAAAATACAATTATGCAAAAAACAAAATTAAATGAATTATTAGAGTTTCCTTGTTCTTTTACCTATAAAGTCATGGGAGAAGCAAAGCCAGAGCTGGTAGATAAAGTGGTATCAGTGATTCAACGCCACGCTCCTGGTGATTATACGCCATCAATTAAACCAAGTAGCAAAGGTAATTATCATTCTGTGTCAATTACTATTAATGCCACTCATATTGATCAGGTTGAAAATCTTTATAAAGAATTAAGCGAAATCGATATTGTTAGAATGGTTTTATAATATTTTATTTTTTATTAAAAATAGAGTCTTATTTCCACAAATAAGGCTCTCTATTGATTATAAAATAGGTTTAGTTGAATCAATATGATAGCTAAAAAATTGAGTAAAATCGATATTTCACCAAAAACAAAAACTTCAATAAAATCAATGGCTTTTCTGAATGTTTTTTTAGTAAAGTTTATGATATATTGGCTTTTAGTTTATTGTTGTATAAATAGAAAAATTAACCTAATGAATTAAAAAAGCGCAAGATAATGTTAACCCACTTGCACTTTTAATTGATAACGAATTATCCCAAAATTGTTGCTAATTCTTCGGTTACTTGAGCGACAGGCTGTGTTCCATCAACACGGAAATACTTTGTGCGTCCTTCTTTTGCTTCATGCTGATAATAATTAATAAGTGGTTTAGTTAAATCATGATATTCAACAAGGCGTTTACGAACGATCTCTTCATTATCATCTTTGCGAATGGTGAGGGGCTCACCTGTCACATCATCAATGTTTTCAACCTTTGGCGGATTATGGCGAATATGATATACACGTCCTGAACCAGCATGAATTCGACGACCGCTCATACGATCAATAATCACCTCATCAGGCACATCAAATTCAAGCACATAATCAACATTGATTCCAGCATCTTTCATTGCATCCGCTTGTGGAATCGTACGAGGAAAACCATCTAACAAAAAGCCATTTTTACAATCACTTTCAGCAATGCGTTCTTTGACTAAAGCAATAACTAGCTCATCAGTAACAAGCTTACCACTATCCATTAACTCTTTTGCTTGTAAACCTAATGGGCTACCTGATTTTACTGCTGCACGTAACATATCACCCGTTGAAATTTGGGGAATACCGTATTTTTGCATAATAAATTGTGCTTGAGTTCCCTTTCCTGCTCCTGGTGCGCCTAATAAAATAATTCGCATAAAATAACCTCTTATGGCTTTAAATATAGATACAATTTTCTATTCTGGTAAATAATGAAATATCACTTTACTGCTGGAGATTAAGCCATCAGTGTGACAAATATAGTTTATAGCGCCACAACCTTTAACCATTTGAGCACTCTGCTGGCAAATCGGGCAGACATACTGTTCTAGGTAATGCTGTTTGCAATGAGGACAGTCGTAATGTTGTGGCGACACAGTATTCATTTTATTATGGCATTTTGGACAAATACCTTCTTGCCCGCTATCAACGCTCTTTTTTGTTGTCATCAGCTATTTACGACCTCGTACATGTTTCATTAAACGGCGACGTTTACGTTGTTGAGAAGCCGTCAAACTATTCTTACGCCCTTCAAATGGGTTGGCACCTTCTTTAAATTGAATTCGAATTGGTGAACCCATAATTTTTAACGATCTTCTAAAGTAGTTCATTAAATAGCGCTTATAAGAATCGGGTAAATCTTCAACTTGATTACCATGAATCACCACAATTGGTGGGTTATAACCGCCCGCATGTGCATATTTTAATTTAACGCGGCGTCCCCGTACCAAAGGTGGCTGATGATCGTCCTGCGCCATTTGCATAATTTTGGTTAATAAAGCGGTATTAACTCGACGTGTTGCACAATCATAGGCTTCTTGAATGGAATCAAATAAATTACCAACGCCACTGCCATGAAGTGCCGAAATAAAGTGTACACGTGCAAAATCAATAAAATCTAACCGATCATCTAACGTTGACTTTACTTGCTCTTTAATATCTTGAGATAAACCATCCCACTTATTAACGGCTATCACAAGTGATCGCCCACTATTAATAATAAAACCAAGTAATGATAAATCCTGATCAGATATACCTTCTCTGGCATCTATAACCAAAATAACAACGTTAGCATCTTCAATTGCTTGTAATGTTTTAATAACTGAAAACTTTTCGACAGTTTCGGTAACCTTTCCGCGTTTACGAACACCTGCGGTATCAATCATGACATATTCACGATCATCACGTGTCATAGGTATATAAATACTGTCACGCGTCGTACCCGGCATATCATAGACAACGACGCGTTCTTCACCTAAAACTCGATTAGTGAGTGTTGACTTACCAACGTTCGGTCTACCAACAATAGCAACTTTGATTGGCTGGTTAATCAGTGACTCAGCATCATCTTCAACATCATCATAAGCATCAAGAAGCTCATCATCGGTAGGCTCATCAGACAAAACCTCATGCTGATCATTTTCAAAATGAAAAATAGGATCTAATACCGTTTCGATTAACACATTAACACCACGACCATGACTTGCTGCAATCGGATGAATGTTACCTAATCCTAAACTATAAAAATCAGAAATAGCGCTATCAGCATCAATACCATCAATTTTATTAGCAACTAAAAATGTTGCTTTTTGACGAGAACGAAGATGTTTAGCAATGGCATGATCAGCAGGCATAGCACCAGCTCTTGCATCAACTAAAAAAAGCACAATATCTGCTTCTTCTATTGCTTGTAAGGATTGTTCAGCCATAAAGCTTTCAACCCCATCCTCGGTGCCATCAATACCACCAGTATCAATGACGATATATTCATGCCCTTTGATCTCTGCGCACCCATACTTACGGTCACGCGTTAATCCAGGGAAATCAGCTACTAAGGCATCTCGAGTTCGAGTTAATCGATTAAATAAAGTCGACTTTCCAACATTCGGACGACCAACTAGTGCGACAACAGGTATCATATTTATTCTCAATTACTTTATTTTTTTGTGAATGCGTAAATATCACCATTTTTAGCCTGAACAATAATTTTATTATCCACAACTAATGGTTTCGAAATTAATCCACTACTACTGACTTTTGTTTTAGCAACAATTTCGCCATTTTCAGCATTCAACCAATATAAATAACCTTCAAAATCACCAAATACAACATAATTCTGGTAGATAACAGGATCTGTTAACTGGCGATGTAAAAGGCTTGTTTGAGTCCAAAGCTCAGCTCCACTGTTCTTAGCAATCGCTTGAACATTATCATTTTGATCAATAACAAATAATTGATGTGTATCAACCGCAAAGTTATGAATAGAGCCAAGTTCTTTGTGCCAAACAGGCTGACCATTACTTAAATCAAGTGCAACAACACTACCATTATAACCAACAGTATAGACTAAATTACCTTCAACTACAGGACTAGAGTCAACATCATTTAATTTAGCAATTTCAGTAGAGCCTGATGGCTGAGAAATACGTTGCTGCCAAATTAATTGACCGTCGTTAATATAGTAAGCATTTACTCGACCATTATCATCGCCAACAATGGCTGCACCATGGGCAATCGTTGGTGTAGAGTTACCTCTTAACGACAGTGCAGGGACTTCGAAAGAAACATCCCATAAATTATCACCGGTATCGCGATTAAGACCTTGCAAAATACCACTTGCTGTATGAATGATTAATTTGTCTTGAGAAGATACAGGGCGAGCAAGCACTTCACCTTTTACAGGTTTTTCCCAGACCACTTTCCCATCTAAGCGATCTAATGCATATACAACAGCGCGCTCACTACCTACATAGACATATTTATCATCGGCACTTACGCCCCCTGAAAATAGTGCGGTTTTACTACTAAAAAGGGTGCTTTGAGATAAATTTACATCCCATATAGTATTACCGCTAGCTAAATCAATGGCTTTAACTTGTCCACTACGACTGGCGACGTAAATAGCATTATCATAATTACTTGGTCCTAATAATGAGTAAATATGAGTATTGCCAGCCGTACTATTTTTCCACACTTGTTGGATAGAAAATTGGTTATCCACTTTCGGTGAAGGTGAAATTTGAACAATTTCTTCTTCCCCACCGAATAAAGAGCACCCAGCAAGTGAAAACATTAAAACACCAGTAAAAAGATATTTTGATAACTTCATTGTATAGCCCCTTATCGCAGGATAATTAATTTTTATTTTCGTCAGTTACAGCTTGTTTTGCCTTAGCTTCTTGTTCTGCCTTTTCTTTAGCTGCTTGGGCTTCTTGTTCAACTTGTTGTTTTGATTGCAAATATTCAGTTTGATTCAACTTCATTTTAATATTTCCTTCTAAATCTTTGGTTGGATTAGAAGTTAGAGCAACGTTATAAGCGTTAACTGCGTCTGCATAACGCATCATTTTAAATAACACATCACCACGGATATCATTAACAACAGCTCCCCAACTTTCGCTCGTTACATTGCTTAACGATGTTAAACTGTCTTGATATTGACCTTGTTGGTACTGTAAGCGTGCAATACGAATATGGGTAATGGTTCTGACCGGCTCTGAATCGGTTTTCTTTAATACATCAGATAATAATGCTTGTGCACCAGGGTAATCTTTTAATACTTCAACATAAAATTTTGCAGCGCGTAAATTCGCAAACACACTATAAATAGTATCGTCATCTTTCGCAAAAGAAACCAATTCATTAACTGAATCTGGCTTATTATCATCTAATTGAGTAAGTAATTGCTCATATTTATCTGATGATTCTATCGCTTTTTCAGCTTTACAAGATTGCCAATAACGCCAGCCATAAAAAGCGAATAATCCGATCACAAGAACCGCAACCATAATTTTCCATGTTTTAGCAAAAAAGCCCTTTATCTCTTCAAGTTGTTCTTCACTCGATAATTGATGACTCACGTTTTTCTCCTATTTTTTACTTAATTGACAAGCAAGTTTGAACTACGTCTTTTTGTGCAACTTCAACTTGTTCGCCTGTTTGTAAATTTTTAATCATTACTGAATGATTAGCTAGTTCATTTTCACCAATGATAACAGCTATTTTAGCACCTAACCTATCGGCTTTAGCAAATTGTTTCTTAAAATTACTACTACCGTAATTTGTCATAATTCGCCAATCAGGTAGACCATCACGCAACAGCTCAGCAACACTCTGTGTGGCTGCAATTGTCTTCTCATCACCAGATGATATCATATAAATATCAATCGAATTATCGCAATTTAATGTTGGATTAACCGCCTGAACTAATAACACTAAACGCTCAACGCCCATTGCAAAACCAACAGCTGGTGTTGGTTGACCACCCAGTTGACTAACCAGACCATCATAACGACCACCACCACAAACGGTACCTTGAGCACCTAAACTGCTTGTGACCCACTCAAAAACAGTACGATTATAATAATCTAACCCACGAACTAATCTTTGATTAATATTGTATTTGATTCCAGCATTATCCAATAATCGACATAAACCTTCAAAGTGAATTTTTGACTCTTCATCTATATAATCAAATAGTTGAGGAGCTTGATTTAGTAGCTCTTGTACAACTGGTTTTTTTGAATCAAGTACGCGTAATGGATTAGTATACATTCTACGCACACAGTCTTCATCCAATTTATCTTTATATTGTTCAAGAAAAGCAACGAGTGCATTTCGATAATTGGCTCTGGCTTCTAACGAACCAATTGAGTTAAGCTCAAGAGAGGTATATTGTTCAATACCAAGCGCTTTCCAAAAACGAGCTGTTAATAAAATAAGCTCTGCATCAATGTTTGGACCCTCTAGTCCAAATACTTCCACACCAAATTGATGAAATTGGCGATAACGGCCTTTTTGAGGTTTTTCATAACGAAAAGCTGGTCCTAAATACCAAAGGCGTTGCTCTTGGTTGTAAAAAAGACCATGTTCAATCCCAGCACGAACACAACCTGCGGTAAGTTCTGGGCGCAGCGTTATACTTTCATCATTACGATCGTTAAAAGTATACATCTCTTTTTCAACAATATCAGTGACTTCACCAACAGCTCGCTTAAATAGTGCAGTATCTTCAACAATCGGTGTTCTAATTTCGTTATAACCATAGCTATTTAATACGCCTTTGACAATTTTTTCAATCTGTTGCCAACTTGCACTATCTGTTGGAAGTAAGTCGTTCATTCCTCGTATTGATTGGATCTTTTTCTCAGTCATTTATTTATTCGCTATCTAATAAAATTATAATTCAGTTGCTGCAATTCTATTTTTCAACATGGATGCTTTAGCACGAATTTTAGCTTCTAATTCATCAATCATCTGTTCATTATCGATACGGCCAATACGCACACCATCTTCATAAAAACCACTTTTGTTATGACCGCCAGCAACTCCCATAGTTGAAGCTAATGCTTCCCCTGGACCATTGACCACACAACCAATAATAGATACATCCATTGGTGTAATAATGTCTTCCAATCGCTGTTCTAGTATATTGACTGTATTAATCACGTCAAACTCTTGGCGAGAACAGGTTGGGCATGCAATAAAATTAATACCCCGAGACCGTATACGCAGTGATTTTAATATATCAAAACCGACTTTAACTTCCTCAACAGGATCTGCGGCTAAAGATACTCGGAGCGTATCGCCGATGCCTTCTGATAACAACAACCCTAATCCAATCGCCGATTTAATAGCACCACTACGCACGCCACCTGCTTCAGTTATACCTAAATGTAATGGTTGCTTAATTTGCTTAGCTAACAATCGATAAGCATCCACTGCAGTAAATACATCTGAGGCTTTTACACTCACCTTAAACTGATCAAAATTAAACCTATCAAGTATATCAACATGGCGCATTGCTGATTCAACAATCGCTTTTGGGGTTGGCTCCCCATATTTCTCTTGGATATCTTTTTCCAGCGAGCCCGAATTAACACCAATGCGTATAGGAATATTTTTATCTTTGGCACAATCAACAACAGCCCTAATTCTTGACTCATTACCAATATTACCAGGGTTAATTCTCAAACAATCAACACCATATTCCGCCACTTTCAAAGCTATACGATAATCAAAATGAATATCAGCAATGAGCGGAACTTTAGATTGTTGTTTAATAAATTTAAATGCCTCTGCTGCATCCATCGTTGGAATGGAAACACGCACAATATCCACACCAACACGCTCAAGCGCTTGAATTTGGGCTACGGTTTTTTCTACATCAGTGGTGCGAGTATTTGTCATCGATTGAACCGCAATTGGCGCTCCGCAACCAATAGGGACATTACCGACATAAATTCGGGTAGATTCTCGTCTAAAAATTGGCGAATCTTGATGGCTCATACACTCTTAACTATATTACAAAATAACTAGCCAGCAATCTTAACAAGATTTAAGACAAATGTCTGTATGAGAATAAGAAAATTTGCTAACTATTAACACGAGTAGATGAGGATGGTGAAATATAATGGCTTACTTCAATAAGGTTATTTTTACTTTCTTTATTCACATAATATAACGTTATACCGAGAGCACAAAAAAGAATAAATAATCCAATAAAAATAAAGGGGAGCTTCCCTGGCTTTTTAGTTATAAATGCTTGCGTTTGGTATTTCTTTTGCTGAGATTTAGATTGTTGGGTTAACTCATCAATATAAGGTTGATACTGATCAACAGGTAAACCGACAATATCGGCATAAGATCGAATATAACCTTTTACAAAAACAAGAGGAGCGTGAGGCAATTGGTCTTTTTCGATATCAGCAACTACCGTTTTCCGCACATGAATTTTATTGGCAATATCATCTTGAGTTAATCCCATTTGTTCTCGTAAATCAGTGAGCATCACTCCTAGTGAAATATTGTCCATTATCCCCTCATAAACTTAATACTAACCGTTGTAAAACACCTTCTTTACATATTCTACAACTAATCAATTTTTTTTGCATTAAACCATTGTGTTGGTTTTTCAATTTCATGTTGTGCTGCCACTAATTGTAACTCATACTCATCTTGTCTTAACGTTTCAAGCATAACAGCATAGACAGCTGAAGTAGTATGTTCTAAGGCTTCGACCAATGATTTTCCCAGTAAAATATTAGCTAAAAATAACCCGCTAGTCATATCGCCAACACCAACTGGTTGCCTTACGCCAAAATCAACTAATGGACGATCAATATGCCATGCTTCGTCTTTAGTTACAAGCAACATTTCAAAACGATCATTTTTATAGCCAGCTCTGCTTAAATGTTTAACTAAAATAGCTTTAGGTCCTTTTTTGCATAGCTCACGGCAAGCTAAAATCGCTTCGTCAACATTATTAATCCGTTGTTTACCATTTAGCTCTTCAAGTTCTAAGATATTTGGTGCCATCATATCTGCCATAGGCAGTGCTGTATTGCATAAAAATTCAGATACCCCAGGAGCAACAAAGCATCCTTTTTCTGGATGTCCCATTACAGGATCGCAAAGATAGATGGCATCAGGGTTGACAGCCTTTACTTTTTTAACTATTTCAATAATGGCATTACCTTGCTCTGACGAGCCCATATAACCACTTAACACCGCATTACAACGTTTTAATTCATCAATCTCATTGATCCCATCGGCAATCTCGGTTAAATGAGACGCCGACATTACCGTTCCAGTCCATTGGCGATATTGAGTATGATTAGAAAATTGTACGGTGTTTAAAGGCCAAACATTGACACCTAATCGACGAATAGGAAACTCAGCTGCACTATTTCCAGCATGACCAAATACCACATGAGACTGAATCGATAAAATATTTTTCATGAAATTAGCTCCAAATTAACAAGCAGTAATATTTTTTACCACGACGAAGTAAAGTATAACGATTAAAGAGCTTATCGCTATCAGCAAAACGGTAATCTGTTGTTGTATTACGTTCACCATTAATAGAAATAGCATTAGATTCAATCATCGTTCTTGCCTGCCCTCTTGAAGGTGCAAACTGTGCATTAACGATCGCTTGTTGTAAATCAACATCCGAACCAACGGCTAGCGTTGGCATACCGTCTTGAGCTAATTGTTCAAAATCAGCCTCTGATAGGTCAGCTAATTTACCAGAAAATAAACTGTCTGTAATACGTTTTGCCGCAACCAGACCCTCTTCACCATGAACAAGACGCGTAACTTGTTCAGCAAGCACATATTGAGCTCTTGGCGCAACACCACTATTTTTATCTTCTTCTTCCAATGCATCAATTTCACTTAATGGCATAAATGTAAAGAATTTTAAGAATCGATACACATCAGCGTCTGCCGTATTGATCCAGAACTGATAGAATTTATAAGGGCTTGTCTTTTTCGGATCTAACCATACAGCACCACTTTCTGTTTTACCAAATTTGGTACCATCTGATTTAGTGATTAGCGGTACAGTCAAACCATAAACCTGTTTTTGATGTAAACGACGGGTTAAATCGATACCGGCAGTAATATTCCCCCACTGATCAGAACCACCAATTTGTAAAACAACATCATGCGATTTATTCAAACAAGCAAAATCATAAGATTGTAATAAACTATAAGAAAACTCAGTAAATGAGATCCCCGCCTCATCGCGATCAATACGTTGTTTAACTGATTCTTTATTGATCATCGCATTAACCGAGAAGTACTTGCCAATGTCACGTAAAAAGGTCAGTACATTCATACCACTAAACCAATCATAGTTATTGGCAACAATGGCTGCATTTTCACCACAATTAAAATCAAGAAATGGAGAAACTTGCTGTTTAATTTTTTCACTCCATTCAACCACTGTTTCTTCAGTATTAAGTTTACGTTCAACCGCTTTAAAACTTGGATCACCAATTAATCCTGTTGCCCCACCGACTAAAGCTACAGGCTTATGGCCAGCTAACTGAAATCGTTTTAAACAAAGTAATGGGACTAAATGACCGAGGTGTAAACTATCTGCAGTTGGATCAAAACCACAATAAAGCGCAATTGAATTTTGCTCAATTTGTTCTACTAGCGCTTTTTCATCGGTAAGTTGAGCAATCAGCCCACGTTCCTGTAGTTGTTTGATCACATTTTTTGTCATGATATTTTACCTATTAAATTTATTACGTTTATATTCTAGTTTAAATAAAATGTTATTCTGTTTTGTTATGATAACGTTTATACGCTTGTTTAAAATGATCTTCCACTATATTGTTAGGCCTTTCATCAATAAGGCTAACAATAATAATCGCTATAGAAGAAAAAACAAACCCAGGGATAAGTGAATAAAGATTAAACCAATTAAAATTAAGCCATAGCAATACCGTTACAGCACCTGTTATCATTCCAGCTAAAGCACCATTACGAGTCATACGAGACCAAAAAACAGAAAATATGATTATAGGTCCAAATGCCGCACCAAATCCGGCCCAAGCGTGGCTCACTAAATCAAGTACGCTATTATTTGGATTAATGGCTAATAAAATAGCAATAACTGAAACTAACAACACCATAATACGGCCAACCCAAACAAGCTCTTTTTGTTTTGCTTCCGGTCTAAAAAATGCACGATAAAAATCTTCTGTTAGTGCACTTGAACAAACAAGCAATTGGCAACTTAATGTACTCATTACTGCCGCTAAAATAGCCGCAAGCAAAATACCGGCAACCCAAGGATTAAAAAGCAACTTAGATAGCTCAATAAAAATACGTTCATGTTTGCCATTATTAATCAAATAACCTAAATCTGGATGATGAGCAAAAAAGGCAATACCAAAAAAGCCAACTGTAATTGCGCCCCCTAAGCATAAAACCATCCAAGTCATACTAATTCTACGCGCGTTTCTCATAACTTCATGAGAATCAGCCGCCATAAATCTAGCTAAAATATGAGGTTGACCAAAATAACCAAGCCCCCAACCTAATAAGGAAATAACAGAAATAAAATCCATATGAGCCAATAAATTGGTATAATCAGGGTTAAGTGATTCAATATATACCATTGCATCAGAAAAACCACCTGCATTTACCATAACCATAATTGGCGTTAAGATAAGGGCGAACATCATCAAACTAGCCTGAATAGTATCCGTCCAACTTACTGCTAAAAAACCGCCAATAAAGGTATAGATAATTGTTGCACCAGCACCGGCTAACATAGCCCAACCATAACTCATACCAAATGTACTTTCAAATAACTTTGCACCGGCAACCACACCCGAAGCACAATAAATGGTAAAAAAGATAAGAATAATCAAAGCTGAAATAATGCGAAGCAAAGAACTTTTATCATCAAATCGCCGCGCAAAATAATCAGGTAATGTTAAAGAGTTATGATTGACTTCAGTAAAAACACGCAATCGCCCAGCAATCAATAACCAATTGAGGTATGCGCCAATGATAAGTCCAATGGCAATCCAACTTTGAGAAATGCCAAACAAAAAAACCGCACCTGGTAACCCCATCAGCAACCAGCCGCTCATATCAGATGCACCCGCCGAAAGCGCAGTCACAACACTACCAATACGACGCCCACCTAAAATATAGTCACCAAAATTCTGCGTTGATCGAAACGCAAAATAGCCAATCGCAATCATTCCTAAAATGTACACAGCAAAGGTAACAATCATGGGTAAGGACATATTAAAAAAAACCTTATTTGATGAAATTAAAAAGAGTTGGTTAGCTTACCATAAAATCAGCATGCTAAAAAGACAGTGATGATGAATGTAAATACGCAAATAAATAAAACCGATATAATGTTTCAAATAAATTCAACTCACAATCTGTAATTTCGTACACAATCAATTAGTACACTATCAATTTTATTGTTTATAACTCTAGAAAAACTAACAATTACCTACAGATAAACAATAAATAAAAGTATATAATATGTCTAAATAACTTTTAATATCATTATTTCGTGAAACAATTAACCCGAATCCAAATTTTAGAAAGACTAAAGGATCATATTAAAGATCCAACAACAGAGCTAATTTATCAAACACCTTTTGAGCTACTAATCGCCGTTGTGCTTTCAGCACAAGCAACTGATGTGAGTGTAAACAAAGCCACTAAACCCTTGTTTGCTATTGCCAATACTGCTGAGCAAATTTTGGCGCTTGGTATTGATAAATTAAAAAGTTATATTCGCACTATTGGGCTATATAATAGTAAGGCTGAGAATATTATAAAAACATGCCAAATTTTAGTTAATAAATATCAAGGCGAAGTGCCAGAAGATTTTAATTCGCTTATTGAACTGCCTGGCGTTGGACGAAAAACGGCTAACGTTGTCTTAAATACAGCCTTTGGTTGGCCAACTATTGCCGTTGATACTCATATATTTCGAGTCAGCAACCGCACTGGTTTTGCACCTGGAAAAACAGTTGAGGCTGTTGAAGAAAAATTGCTGAAAGTTGTACCTAAAGAGTACAAAATCAATTGCCACCATTGGCTAATTTTGCATGGCCGTTATACCTGTATTGCGCGTAAGCCTCGGTGCGGTTCTTGTGTGATTGAAGATTTATGCGAATTTAAAGAAAAAATTTACCCAGAGTGAGAATCATGCTAAATAAATTTAAATTAGATCATGAAGATATCGACTTATTTAAAAACAGTATTGGTAATATCAAAAAGATTAAGCAAGATACCGTTATTCATAAACCGATAAAACGCTCACAAAAAACGGTAGAAACAAAAAAATTACAACATGAAAAAGATCATGCTGAATTTTACTTTTCCGATAATTACCAACCATTATTGCAAGAAGATCCTATCCGCTATAGCAGAGAAAATGCTGATCCTTACGAAGTAAAAAAATTGCGCCGTGGATTTTATAATCCAGAATTCTTTTTAGACTTGCACGGGCTTACTCAACAAGAAGCTAAAAAAGAAATTGCAGCCCTTATCGCTGCATGTTTAAGAGAAAGAGCGCATTGTGCGTGTATTATGTATGGTCATGGTAAAAATATATTAAAAAAACAAACACCACTGTGGCTTGCACAACATCCACGTATTATTTGTTTTCATCAAGCCCCCAAAGAGTTTGGTGGTAGTGCTGCATTATTGATTTTATTTGATATTAATGAATTAATAGATATTTAAAATAACATATATCTCATCGATATATTCAAAAATATTCAATCATATTATTTCATAATATTTATTGTTATACGATTCACAACATATAGCTAACAAAGCAATCATTGTTGTCGAACAAAATATTGACGTTGTCACATAAAATATATCGTTGTTACACTCATTTTTGATATCAAAAAATATCCGTATAAAATGGATGACTAAATATTCAACATAATGGAAAAACAAAAAAATCTTATGATAGAGCTAAATAGGTGTAGAGAGGTTAGGAAAAATATTAAAGTGCAATACCCAAAATTATTTAGCAATAAATTAGAAAAGAAAACTAATTTTAATATTGGATTGATTACCACTAAACTGCTATCTGTAAAATAAAAAAGCCAGCTTAATTAAGCTGGCAAACATTGGAAGCAATGTGAGCAATGTCATACTTTCCAGAAGCCTTTCTACGCTCTAACAAAGTACGCACCAATGATAATGATTATCATTATTAAAATCAAGCTTTTTTTTGACTTCTTCTAGTTACATAGCAATAAATTTATTATTCTCTTATTTTATAAATAATAAATTTACATTTGCTCAATACAAAAAAATAAAGCAGAAGCTTTCCCTTCTGCTTTTATAATACGATTTCACGCAATGAATAAATTATTTTAGATTAAGACAATCATCCTTATTATTTTTGATAAATAAACTCAACACCCTCTTCATCGCTTTCGTCCCAACCCTCAAATTCTTCATCATCATCAAAAGCTTCATCCATTACTTGTTGATGATAATCATCCCACATAAACTCCACTTTTTCTGGCGATGATTCTGCCTGCTCGGTTTCACGTGGATGTGCATTAATATATTCCATTAAATTCCAGCATAAAGCCTTTACACCTTCGTGGTTAATTGCAGAAATAGTATAATATTTATCTTGCCAACCAAGTGCCTTAGCAATTTCAGCCGCTCTCTCAGTCCCCTCTTCAGCACCTAATACATCCATTTTATTAAACACTAACCAACGCGGTTTATTAGCTAGTTTTTCACTATACTGATGTAGTTCTTGGATAATGACTTTTGCATTCTCGATCGGATCAGAGCCATCAATTGGTGCGATATCAATTAAATGTACTAACACTCGGCAACGTTCAAGATGCTTTAAGAAACGAATACCAAGCCCTGCTCCATCAGATGCACCTTCTATCAATCCGGGAATGTCAGCAACAACAAAACTCTGTTCGTTATCCATTCTAACCACACCCAAGCTAGGTACTAATGTTGTAAATGGGTAATCCGCTACCTTTGGCTTGGCTGCTGAAACAGCACGAATAAACGTTGATTTACCCGCATTAGGTAAGCCTAACATCCCCACATCAGCAAGTAATAATAACTCTAATAACACATCGCGTTTTTCGCCTGGTGTACCATCCGTTTTTTGCCTTGGCGCACGATTTACTGATGATTTAAAACGTGCATTTCCTAGGCCATGAAAGCCACCTTTAGCAACCAATACTTTTTGTTGGTGATGCGTTAAATCGCCAATAACTTCACCAGTATATTTATCCGTAATTCGCGTTCCTACAGGCACTTTAACCGTGATATCTCGACCTCGTTTACCGGTACAATCAGAACCTTGCCCATTTTGACCACGTTCAGCACGGTAATTTTTTTCAAACTGAAAATCAACAAGTGTATTCAAATTCTCATCAGCGATAAAAAATACATCACCACCATCACCACCATCACCACCGTCAGGGCCACCTTTAGGTATATATTTTTCTCGGCGAAAACCGACACAACCATTTCCACCATCTCCAGCTTCGACTCGAATTGAAGCTTCATCTACAAATTTCATTATTCTTCCCCTTTATTGCGGTTAATTAGCCAGCCTTTTCTTGGATGCCAAATATAATGCCCAATGGTCGCAAACATTGCGCCCGCAACAACAGACACTGCGCCAATATAACCTAAAATATTTAAATATTGCATAGCAAACTTTTCAGGCCAAATTAATGCAAACAGATCTGAAAAGACAAGTGCAAATAATGGCGTTAGGGTTGTTATAGCACTAACTTGTGCCGCTTGCCACCGCTCCATTGCCATCACTAACGCACCATATGCAATGATAGTATTTAAACCACAAAATATAATTGCAAAAAGTTGCATTGCATCAGCATTTGCAATCCTGCTTGGTGAAGTAAATGGCATCAAAAACACGGTACAAATAAGGTAAATTAACCAAAGTAGCTGTTCTGCACGTAATTTACGTAATAACACCTTTTGAGCAAGTGCATAGCAAGCCCATGAGACCGAAGCAAGTAAACCAAGCCAAACCCCTATACCATATGAAGACATATTAGAAAACAGATCTGCAATATTTTTATTAAAAAATAGCCCTAACCCAATTAGTAAGACTAAAATACCAATGATCTGAGTCGGTCTTAGTCGCTCTTTAAAAATTAAAGCGCTTGACACCATAAATATCACAATGCCAGTTTGCCCAACAACTTGGGCTGTTGTGGCTGAAAGGTATTGAACTGCACTAGCAAATAATGCAAAATTACCCAGCAATCCAAATCCAGCAATCATCAATAAAATAAAGCGACGGCGTTTTTTAAACATCATTAAACTAGGAAATTGCTTTTTATAAGCCAACCAAATGGTAATCCCAAGCGCTGAAATAGCTAACCTAGACCAGGCTAATGTCAAGGGATCAACAACCACTAGTGCATATTTCATTACAACTGGCACAATGCCCCACATCACCGCAGTTAACATGGCAAGTGCAAAACCTAATTTAACATTTTGCTGTTTTATCATATCGCTATCGATTTTATATGCGTTTAAAGAAAAGAAAAAAGCCCCACAATAACTGTGAGGCTTTTATAACTTTTGACCCGCTGTTAAGTTAGCTATTTGCAACTACACTAACATAACGACGGTTTTTAGGTCCTTTAACTTCAAATTTTACTTGCCCATCAATTAAGGCAAATAGAGTATGATCGCGACCACAACCTACATTGGTACCTGGGTGAAATTGAGTTCCACGTTGACGAACTAAAATATTACCAGCAAGAACTTCTTGACTACCATAACGTTTAACACCTAAACGTTTACTTTGGGAATCACGACCATTACGTGATGAACCACCAGCCTTCTTATGTGCCATTGTGCGATACTCCTATTAAGCGATTGCAGTGATCTTCACATCAGTGAACCACTGACGGTGACCTTGTTGTTTACGATAGTGTTTACGACGACGGAATTTAACAATTTTCACTTTGTCACCACGACCGTGCTCAACAATTTCTGCTTTAATTGTTGCACCTTCAACAAACGGAGCACCAACTTTGATGTCTTCACCATTTGCTACCATTAAAACTTTATCGAAAACAACTTCTGAGCCTGTTTCGACTTCAATTTTTTCCAAGCGAACGACTTGACCTTCGCTAACTCGGTGTTGCTTACCACCACTTTGGAAAACTGCGTACATACTTAACTCCGCAATAAAAAGCAGACGATTACTTGATTAAACATATATGTCTGCATTGATTAATCTTATAGGGCGTGAATTTTACGCAAAATTTATGCTTGTTGCAAGCGCTGTTTACCAAAAGATCGCAAAAAGTGACAAAAAAGATCAGCGATACACTTTTTTCAAGCTACAATAATCATAAATTACTAGTTACCCAAAACAAATTATAAAATAATGATGAGTGCTTATATACCGAAAAGAAAAATTAGCCACACCGCATCAATTATTAACCGTTTAACGCTATTACTGTTTTTTTTAGGGATGATTGCTTTAGTCGCATTATCGTTTTCAATTCAAGTAGCTAACGATGCCAAAGGTGGCGCATATATGGTAAATCAATTGGGGCTACTGAGAATGAAAAACTACCAATTGCTTACTATGATTCCACTGAACGAAAAAGACTATGACCGTTTAAACATATTTAGTGATATTTCTTCATCACAACCGCATTTAATGCTTTTAAAACGTTATGACTTAATGAATGAATTTAATCAATTACAACTTGATTGGAATACTCACATTGCCACTAAAATACAGCAAGCAAAAAAATTGAATGAGATAAAAACTGAAATTGAAAACTATGTAACTCGTATCAACCATTTGGTGCATAAGATTGATCAAAAAACCGAAAGTAAAATTTATTATATTTCTCAATTACAACAATTATTTATTGCCATTATTGTCTGTTTTTTAATTGTTCAAATTTATTACTTGCGTTATTACCTGCTTGCACCATGGCAAAAGCTACTAGATATGGCGGAAGCTATTACAAATCACAATTTTAAAGAACGTTTTAATATTAGAACCCCAAAAAATGAGTTTGATCTATTAGGGCTGGCTTTTAATCGGATGTCAGAGCAGATCGAATCACAATATTTATTGCTAGGACAACAAGTTGCTGAAAAAACAGCCAAGTTACAACAAACCAATAAAATCGTTTCATTTCAATACCAAGCAACAAAACAACTACATACTTCAGAGCCATTATGTGCCCGTTTTTTAAAAATCCTACGTCAATTAGAAGAGTTAGTGCCATTAACTCACTTTCAAATTCGCTTTTATGAATCTGATGATCCTGAGTATTATCAACAAGCCAGTTACGATAACGAGCAAAAATTACCTTATTGCCAAAATCCTAAATGCAATGCATGTTTAATCTCGTCCAAGCATGGTTCCGAAAAAAACCTCCAACGCCATTGGTATCTTCAAGAAAACGGAGAAAAATATGGGATATTATTTGCTTTGCAACCAACGAAATTAATATTAACCGATGAGCAAGAAAGCTTAATTATGGGGCTCATTGAGCAAATGACTACAGCAATGAAACTAGAGAGAAAAATAGAGCAACAAAAACAATATTTATTAATGAAAGAACGCTCTGCTATGGCAAGAGAACTGCATGATTCGATAGCACAATCACTTTCTTGTTTAAAAATACACCTTAGTTGCTTACAAATGCAATCAGATCTCACATCGCAAAGCAGTATTGATTTATTAGCAACCATGCGTAAAGAAATCAATCTTACCTATTCACAATTAAGAGAACTCATTACCTCTTTCCGTTTACGTCTCAATCGCACAGGCTTTTATGCAAGTTTAATCGAACTCATTGAAGAGTTTAACCAGAAATTACAATTCAATATTCAATTTGAATACCAATTACCACTTAATATTATTAATAGTAAATATGCATTTCATTTATTACAGATTATTCGAGAAGGGCTAAATAATATATACAAACATGCAAAAGCCACACAAGTCGCTGTCAATTTAAAAATGGATGATGATCAAATTGTTTCTGTTTGTATTGAAGATAATGGTATTGGTTTACAAAACAATATTAAACAGGATAATCGTTATGGACTAATTATTATGCGTGATAGAGTTGAAATACTAAATGGCAATTTATCAATAAAGAGCAAACCTCATGTAGGAACACAAATTGTGGTAGCATTTAAAGCAAACAAAACCATTCCATTAAAAAAAATAGATGAGTAAAAAATGGAACAAATAAATAGTTCAATTCTTCTTATTGATGATCACCCAATGTTAAGAAATGGCGTGAAACAATTAATAAACACAGTAAACCATTTTGAAATTGTGGGAGAAGCTGGCTCAGGTATCGAAGGGGTTAAATTAGCCCAAGAGCTCGATCCTGATATTATTCTGCTCGATATCAATATGCAAGATGTCAATGGGCTAGAAATATTGCGCTATTTACGGGAGAAAAACATCGCAAGTCGCATTATTATGTTCACCGTATCGGACGCAAAAGAAGATATTATCACGGCACTAAAAACAGGTGCTGATGGGTATTTATTAAAAGATATGGAACCAGAAGATTTTCTAAAATCACTCAAAGAAATCTCGCTTGGAAAGTTAATTATGGATGATGCTATTTCACATATTATCCTCAATTATATGCGTCATGGTGAAGAACAGCTTACTAATCAAACTCACGATGTGAGCCTATTGACACCAAGAGAAAATGAAATTTTTAATTTATTAGTTCAAGGCCTGCCGAATAAATTAATTGCAAAAGAGCTAGGTATCGTAGAAAGTACTGTAAAAGTACACATCAAAAGCATATTCAAAAAACTTAATTTTAAATCACGAATGGAAATGACCGTATGGTATCTACAAAGTAAGGAATAATCTTATCCATTGAAAAATAAAAATAGATAAATCGTTATGCGTTATCTTTGTTTAATAGGGTAAAACGATTTATAACATAAAAACTTCCTGTTCGGCGAATTAGTAAATAACATTATTCATTTAACAAAATAACAAACATCACAAAAATCAAACAAAGCATTGAAAACTAGAAACATATGATAACTTAGAATAGAATTGTGCAAACAAAAATAGCTGCTATTTATAGCCATATACACAAAATCTACAATAGGAATGTTTGAAATGCCAATATTGATTAATGCTTATTCTACAGTCACTCACCCACCAGCCATTGATTTCCCTTGTGAACGTTTATGTCATCGTGGATTAGATGATCCTGAATTGATGAAACACCTTGATGGTTTTATCGGTTATGTCATGCAGGCAGGCGATGGGCAGATGAATTCACGTCGTTATGCTTTGTATCGGCATATCCAGCGAGTTAAACACCAATGGACCTTTGAGATTGAAGAAGATAATTTCAATGAATTTACCACTTGGGGGTGGCAGGTAAATGCCATTATATTTATGCCAGATGGAACGATTCGAAATCCTGATGGCGATGTCTTACAAGCTCCTGATGGTGATATTGATTTAGATGCAGTTATGCCTTACCCACCAGAAGCATTAAAGCGCAAAGCAAAAACGGAACAGTATTTAGCTAAATTAGGATTACATACACCGACACATTTACCACCGGTTATTGCTGAATCAGAAGTCATACTTAGAACACCTGAAGAAGTCGCTACACGTGCTTTAGCGATAATGTTAACAGGTATTCAAGCCGAAAGTTTTCGAGAAAATGATCCGATTAATCCGATGGAATTTAAAGAACGTTGCCCAACGGGGTTTGCGGCTTTATCAAATAATGAACGTGACTTTATCTATAGCGAGCAACCAACAGAGCAAGATGTAATAGATATGTCTTGGAAATACGAAGCATTATTACCTTTACAATGGGCAATCAAGTGGCAATCTGAGCTTCCTTTTGCTGATACCATCTGTAATGTTTCATCGTTAGTTGACGAAGGAATGCAACACTGTGAGCAAGATAGCTCTACTGTAACCTTAAGACCAGTTAGTGAATTGTTAGATGCTTTAGATTTACATTACCGCTTACATTGGATAACCACAGATTGTCAAATGAAAGATAAGCAACCACCCGCCTCGATGATAAGTGACGTTATTCAAGAGCGCCATTATGCATTAAATTGGTTAACTTGCTTTGAAAATGCGGATTGGGATGATATCGATACACCGACCTGATATTTTGTTTTATTATTTAGCAGGCACCATGCCTGTATTAAATTAGTAGATACTTTATTCATTGGCTAATGATTCATCTCATTAGCCATTTTTTAAAGTGAATAACTGAACCTTTTATAAGTGGTGAAAAAATACAGTCGTAGCATTGCGCACAACTAAAACTGATCTATCTATTTTCATTAATGTTCAGAAAACCAACTCAGTTTTTCACGTAATGCAACAACAGGGCCAATAATAATTAAACTCGGACTGCAAGCTTGTAATGATAGTTGCGTTAAATGACATAACAAACCCGATATAACTTTTTGCTTCGTTGTTGTACCTTCTTCAACAATGGCAACCGGCGTATTAGCATCCATACCCTGCTTAATTAACTGTTTTTCGATGTTTGCAGCTTGAGACAATCCCATATAAAAAACAAGTGTTTGTTTTTCGGCTGCTAAACTTTGCCAATCAAGGTGGCTACCATCTTTCAAATGCCCTGTAATTAACCGTACACTATGCGCGTAACTTCGATGCGTTAATGGAATGCCACTATAAGCAGAACACCCCGACGCTGCCGTAATGCCTGGTACAACCGAAAAAGGAATATCAGCGTCAAATAATGTTTCTAACTCTTCACCACCTCGACCAAAAATAAACGGATCGCCACCTTTTAAACGCACGACACGTTTACCTTTTTTAGCTTGTTCTAAAAGAATTTGATTGATTTGTTCTTGAGGTACACAATGAAACCCAGCTCGTTTACCAACAAAAATACGTTTAGCATCTCGGCGTGCAAGATTCATAATTTCACCTGAAACTAACCTATCATAGACAATAATATCTGCCTGCTGGATCTGTTGTAATCCTTTTAAAGTCAATAACCCAGCATCACCAGGACCCGCTCCGACTAACACAACCTCACCTCGAGAATCAAGCGAGGCATCAAATAACTCATTAGTGAGCTTTTCAACACGCTCAGAATCATTATTTGCAATTGCTTGAGCCAACCTGTCATGAGAAAACAACCTTTCCCAAAAACGACGGCGCTCAGTGATTGTTTGATAGGTTTTTTTAACTTTATTGCGCAAATAACCTGAATATTTAGCCAGTTTTCCTAAATGTTCGGGCAAAATAGATTCTAATTTCTCACGCAATAATCTAGCCAAAACAGGAGCATGCCCCTCTGAAGACACGGCTACCATAATAGGCGAGCGATCGATAATTGAAGGCATAATAAAACTAGCCTCCTTAGGAGAATCAACCACATTACAAAAAACACACCGTTTTTCAGCCTCAAGGCTCACTTTTTGGTTAATATCTTGGCAATCTGTGGCAGCAATAACCAGCCACTTATTATCAAGTAATTGTGCATTAAATTCCCCTTGAACTAGGGTAAGTTGCTGTTGTTCATGCCAACACATAAATTGCTCATTAAACGATTGAGAATTAACCGTAAGACGTGCGCCCGCTTCAAGTAATAGTCGCGCTTTACGTTCAGCAACTTCACCACCACCGACTAACAAACAATCACGGTTTTCTAACTTACAAAATAAGGGGAAATAATCCATAACACCTCAAAATAAAACATCTTTTTAACAATTTACTGATAATCAATCTAACAATAGCACTCTATGCATTATTCTGTGTTTAATTACCTTGCTATTTTGTATGACTTGTAACAATCAACGCCAAACGCAATGCTAATTAAATATTCTTTATTGAAAGAGGGGAAATTCGCTATATCGCCCCTCCGATTTAAGCTAATGAGTTGAATAACCAAATTTTTATTCAGCAGTAATTAAGGTCGCTCAGCTCTAGGCGTTGAATACCAGTATCCGAGCCCCATAAATAACGCACCAGAAACAATATTTCCTAATGATACCCATAATAGATTATGACCAATTCCAGTTAGCGTGTAAGCATCACTATGGTTACCAAACCAAGAAAGCGAAAAAAGCGTCATATTGGCGATTGAGTGCTCATAACCACAAGCGATAAATGCTAACAAGCACCACCAAATTGCAATAAATTTTGCAGACCCTTCAACACGATTAGCCATCCAAATTGCTAAACAAACTAGCCAGTTACATAACACACCTCTAAAAAATAATGGGCAAGCCGCAGCCGATGTTTTTGCTAAAGCTGCGGTATGCACAAGGCTAGTATCGGTAGATAATAAAGGCGTTGCAGCATAAAAATACAGTGCCGCAACAAAAATTGAACCGATTAAATTCCCCAGCCATGTTTGTGGCAATACTAACCACATCTGCGTGTGTGTAATTTGTTTGCATTTCACCCCAAGCGTTAAAAGCATGGTATGCCCAGTAAATAATTCTGATCCAGCAATTACCACTAACGTTAATGCGATCCCAAATGTCGCCCCCATAACTAAAGGTCTTATTGAAGGTTCAACCAGATTACCCAAAGTAAAAATTAAAATAATACCAAAACCTACATAAGCGCCCGCCATGGCTGAACTTACCCAAAATCCCAATGGATTGTTTTTTGCCAAGCGAACAATACGCGCTGCATTAGCAGCACATTTATTGATTGTCTCTGTATACATATTTTTACCCTCTTAAAAAGATATTTAATTTGATTTAACCTGCACAGTACCATCATCATTAACATTCACTTGATAATAGGCGATAGAATATTGTTCATCATCCAAACAATAACCGTCTTTTAAACGAAAACGCTGTTTTTTTAGTGGGCTGGCAACATATAGCTCATTTTCATGCTGTCCAATAATGCCTCGCGATAACACACTGGCCTTAGCAAAAGGATCGATATTACTAATCGCATAAAGATCGGCATTATTATATGGCCGAAAAATAGCAACGTGATCATGACCAACAAGCGCACAAACTCCAGTGCCTGGCAAAATATCATCAAGCTTACAAACCGTTATCCATTGACTCATACTATTTCCCCTAACATTATTTTACGTTCTTCTGCTGTAGCAGGTCGATGCTGATCGCGCTCCGCTACAATTTGCACATTTTCATCACGCTGATTACTATTAATAAAGTGAGAAAATCGAACTTGATTTTCAGGATTCTCAACCGTCTTTTTCCACTCACACACCATTAATTTACGTAAGCGCGCCATTTCGCTTTCTAGTTCAGCATTAATACCTAACTTATCGTCAACAATGACACTACGCAAATAATCAATACCCCCGTCTAGATTTTCAAGCCAGACGGATGTACGTTGTAACTTATCAGCGGTACGAATATAGAACATAAGAAAACGGTCAATGTATTGAATTAGCGTATTTTTATCTAGATCAGCCGCAAGTAAATCAGCATGACGAGGCTTCATACCACCATTACCACAAACGTAAAGATTCCACCCTTTCTCTGTGGCAATCACACCAATATCTTTACCTTGGGCTTCGGCACATTCACGCGTACAACCTGATACACCTAACTTAAATTTATGCGGTGCCCGAATACCTTTATAGCGGTTTTCTAACTCAACCCCAAAACCCACACTATCACCCACACCATATCGGCACCATGTGCTACCAACACAAGTTTTTGCCATTCTTAATGCTTTAGCATACGCATAACCACTTTCAAAACCGGCATCAATAAGCTCCTTCCAAATAGCTGGAAGATCATCTTTTTGCGCACCAAATAAGCCAATACGTTGTGAACCAGTAATTTTAGAATAGAGGTGATATTTTTTAGCTATTTGACCAACAGCAATTAACCCTTCTGGCGTAATTTCACCACCCGCGCTACGCGGAATCACCGAATAAGTACCATTTTTTTGAATATTTCCCAAGAAAATATCATTACTATCTTGCAAAGGGATCAAATCATCTTTAAGAATATAATCATTCCAACTTGATGCTAATAACGATCCAACGGTGGGTTTACAAACCTCACAACCATAGCCATGACCATGTTTTTTAATCACTTGATCAAATGACGTTAAACCCTCAACACGAATCAAATGGTATAACTCCTGACGAGAATATTTAAAGTGCTCACATAATGCGTGACTAACCTCGATCCCTTGTTTAGCTAATTCCATATTAAGGATTTGGGTCACTAAGGGAATACACCCCCCACACCCAGTGCCCGCTTTCGTTTCGGCTTTTATTGCTGCAACGGTATGGCAACCCGCATTAATTGCATTAACAATTTTTTCTTTCGTTACATCAAAACAAGAACAAATTTGAGCAGAATCAGGAAGCGCTTCAACGCCCATCGTAGGTTTTGCTCCTGCATGAGCAGGCAATATCAAAGTATCTGGGTGCTCGGGCAGATCCATATCATTAAGCATTAATTGTAATAAATTACTATAGTCTGAAGTATCACCAACAAGCACTGCGCCCAATAACTTGTTATTATCTTGAGAGACAACTAATTTTTTATAAACAGGAACAGTTTCATCTAAATAAACATAGCTACGGCTACCGATTGTTTTCGCTTTAGCATCACCAATACTGCCAACATCTACCCCCATTAATTTTAATTTAGCACTCATATCTGCGCCTTCAAATGGGGTTTGCTCACCCATTAAATGCGCCAAGGCAACCTGCGCCATTTTATATCCTGGTGCAACTAAACCAAATACTCTGCCTTGCCAACAAGCACATTCACCAATAGCGTAAATATCAGGATCAGAAGTTTGGCAATAGTCATTAACCACAATTCCACCACGTTGGCCAATTTCAAGCTGACATGCTTTGGCAAGCTGATCATTCGGGCGAATACCTGTTGAGAAAACAATAAAATCAATTTCAAGTGATGTGCCATCAGCAAATTGCATAATTTTACCCGATGGTGTGTGAATAATTTCTTGGGTATTTTTGCTAGTGTGAACGCTAACGCCCATACTTTCAATTTTTCGGCGTAACTGCTCGCCTCCCATTACATCAAGTTGCTCTGCCATTAATACTGGTGCGAATTCAACAACATGTGTTTGTATTCCCAAGTTTTTTAATGCACCAGCTGCTTCAAGCCCCAATAAGCCACCACCAACAACAGCCCCCGTTTTACAGTGACTAGCACATTCAGCAATAGCATCAAGGTCTTCAATGGTTCGGTAAACAAAACAATTTAAACCATTAGCGCCTTTAATCGGTGGAACCCATGCATAAGATCCTGTTGCAATGATCAATTTATCATAGCTAACAATTCGCCCCGTCTGTGAATGAACTTCTTTACGCTGACGATTGATTAAAATAGCGCGTTCATTAAGTAATATGTTAATGCCATTTTCTTCATATAGCCCCTCACGAACTAAAGAAAGTGCTTCGGCAGTATGACCGGAAAAATAAGAGGAAAGATGAACACGATCATAAGCAAGGCGAGGCTCCTCACAAAAAATAGTAATATTAAATTGATTAGGCGACATTTTATCAATTAACTCTTCAACAAAACGATGCCCAACCATCCCATTACCAATGATAACGAGGTTGGTTTTACTCATACAACAACTCCAAATTTATTTTAATTTAATCATTTAATTTTTATTTTGTTCACATTGTATGAAACTTTGTACAGAATATAACTACCCTCAAGGATTACTACTTTAGTGGTAAAGATAAGGCTATTTTAAAAAAAGTTTATTTGAAAATAAGCAACAATGACAATTAGTTATAAAACAATATCGACTCAACTGCCATAACCAACCCATAAAAAACCGTTAAAAAAGTTGCCAATTATAATTAACTTTATATAATTAGCCGACTAAATAAATTGAGTAATGATAATTGAATTACAATTCAAGAAAACTTCCTTCACGCGAAACTTTAGCAAAAGCGCAAAGATTTACTGATGAAATCATTGAGGTTTCTGGTGTCGATCTTGTCCTTAGTTTAATCACTACCGCCGATTTAATTCGTTCAAATATTTATGCGCAACTGGCAAAAGATTATGATGTATCTGAAGGAAAATTTGCGTTGTTAATGTCCTTGTATAGTGAAGGGGAAACTTGTGCTAGCGAGCTCGCATTAAGAGTCGGCGTTACACCGGCAACCGTTTCGGTAATGGTAAAACGAATGTTAGCTACCCAAGATCCTTTAATATCAATGACGAAAAGTGGACAAGATGGCCGCTCCCGACTCATCACGCTCACCACGACGGGAGTGAATCTTATTCAAAAAGCACTACCTGATCACTTAAAATCGATTCGCGCTTTTGCTCAAGTCTTAAATCCACAAGAGCAAGAATCTTTAATTGCAATGTTGCGCAAATTATTGCGGAAATAATTGCTAGTATTTATTAATAATCGTAATATTTTAACCATATACTTAGCTGACTAAATAAATGAAAAATAAATTAAACTTCAATAACTTACCTAAAAACATTAAAATCCCTGTTATCTTTTTATTGCTACTTCTTTTTGGCTCAATACTAATTTGTCTTGGTTCCAGAAACGATGCTGTCACTGTGGCAAAAAGTATCAAATCAGGGGTATTAACTGCTGATGAAATCAATATTGCATTTCAAAATGTTGGTGGAAAGGTCATAAAACGATTTGTTCAAGAATCACAATTCGTAAAAAAAGGCGATCCTTTAATGCAACTTGAAGATATTGATACCCAACTATCTATTGATCGCTTACAAGCATTGGTCGATAGCCAAACCGCTGCGGTCAATCAAGAACAAGCAGCAATCGAAATCACTGAAAACGAAATCAATCTTAATGAACTATCAACATGGCGCAAAATAGAAGAAGTCAAAGCAGGCTTAGAGGCAGCAAAATCAGCTCGAGATTTGGCTAATACTGAATTTCAACGCCATACTCAATTAAGAAAAGCCGGTGGATCTTCACAATCGCAACTCGACGCAGCACGCAATGCCTACATCAACACAAAAATGCAAGTTGTCCAGATTGAAAGTCAATTGTCAACATTAATGATTGGCGCAACCCCTGAACAAATGACGCAATTTGAACAAACCCGAAATGCGACCGGTATGACATTGCAATCAATCACAATTGCTAAACAAAAATTGCAAAATCGTCAAAATCAACTTGCTCAGATCCGAGCTCAATTAGCACAAGCTGAAACCGATTTAAAACAGCTCAAAGTCAATTACAACCGCCTTACATTGGTTGCACCAGAGGATGGCAAAGTACTAAAGCTGATGTTTGAAGATGGTGAAATGGTGCCGGCTGGTGCGCCTGCGGTATTGTTAGAAACTGATCGCAAATATGTTGATATTTATGTTAACGAAAAAATGGTTAATGATTATCAGCCAGGTACTCAGGTAAAAGCGAATGTTATTGCACTCGACAAAACAGTAAAAGGCACCGTACGTTTTGCAACCGCGGCGCCTTCGTTTGCTGATTTACGCATGACTCGCGAACGCGGCCAAGCCGATTTAACATCTTACCAAGTCAGAATTTATATAGAATCCATTCCTAAATTATTAACTGGAATGACACTTGAGGTTAATCAATGATGCAAAACATCATTAAATCTATGCTTGAAGAGCTTGATGCGATGCTATCAGGCCACTTCATCCCTTATTATAAAGTGTGTTTGGGCTTAGCCGCTATCGTGTCGCTTATCTTTTCAATTGTATTGAGCCATGGCTCTGTTTTTGAAGGAAAAATTGCGGTTATTGATTTAGATAGTTCGAATTATTCCACTGAACTAATCAGCAAAGTGAATACCTCGCCTTTTATTGAAATATCTGAGGTCATTCACTCACCAATAAATCCAATTACCTTAGTTTCACACGATCGTAATTTAGGGGTGCTATATATCCCTAAAGGGCTGGAAAAGTCATTAAAGAAAGGTGATCAAACGGTTAAATTAGGTTACTTTGTTGATGATACGAATGATGCACAAAACGCTAAAGTCATGCAAAGTCTTAACGAAATCATTCCTGAGCTAGGGGTAGAATTAAGCGTTGGTAAAGTTGCTGCATTAGGGCAAGGAAGAGAAGCAACCGAAGCTACTTTATCACCAATGCAATTAAAAACACGCTACATGTTTAACCCGGCGAGCTCATCAACAATATCGACGATTATCTATTTTGTCTACTTCTTCTCGTCGCTGACTTATGGACTAACATCGTTAATGATTATCGGCCGCTTAAAAAGCACAGGAATGTGGAATACCGTTATCGAGCGTGGATTTTTACCATTATTGGCGCGAACCGTGCCTTATGCCCTATTTTACACCACCGCGCTAACGTTAATTACCACAATATTGGTCATTTTTGGACAACTGCGCTTTGATGGTAACTATTTTGCATTCGTACCTAGCGTATTTATGACAGGACTTGCGTTTGGTTGGTTAGGATTTTTACTTTCTTGGAACACCAGCCATCCTGGTGAAGGAGCAAGCCGGATGATATTTTTAGTGCCACCGGGATTCATCATGGGCGGCTCAACCATGGCGGTCGGGATTATGCCTATTTGGGCCTATTATGCCAGTCATGCCTTTCCGTTAGTTTGGTTATTCCGATTTTTCCGTGACTGCGCTATGCGTGGGCGCTCGTTTATTGATATGCTTTCAACCTATGGGATCTTTATCATCTATTTAACGGTTATTGCTTTTGTTGTGATGATGTTTGTTGAGAGAATGAAAAAAACAGCTCAAGAGTAATTTTGTATAGAATATGCAGGTATGTTCTACCACTAAAAATGGTTTACATATACCTGTTATCTTTACACTTATTACTAAATTTACATTTTATATTTAAACTGGTTTCTTACAAATACCCGTTTATTTATCCTAAAAATTTGTTAAAGATTCGGCGAATAAAATCATCTGGATAAAGTGGTAAATTATCGTAAGGTTGAGGATTATTTTCATCCTCAATATCACTTGTTGTAAACTTGATATTTTCCTTATTATCCAAATAGTTATTTCAAAATTTATTACCAATAATATCGAATAATATGATTGGTTTCTATACTATCAGAATTAAGTTCGTGAATAAAAAGCAAGCAATACAGATTAATTTAATAATCAATTGTAAAATTTGTGATCATAATCACATCGCTAAACGAAATTTGATTATGGACAATTTTGTTAAAGATCTTCTCTTGCTAATGATTATTTTTAATATAATTGCATAATTAACAGCATTATTATTATTTTCATATTACTAATTACATTCTAATATCCTTTCGTTTCGCTTCAAATAAAAAGGTTTTTTTACTTTTTTTTATTAAATTATTTTTGTGACCCACCTAACATTTTCATTCTCTTCCTTATGATTAAATTTTATAAAATAGCGTAATAAAAAGAATGGTCTATCATGAGCCAAGAAATAATCAATACATTACAACGCAGAGAAAAGATCATACATTTGCTTGAGAAAGAAAATACCGTATTAGTAAATAATTTGAGTAAACTGTTCAAAGTTTCAACCGTCACCATCCGTAATGATTTGCGATACTTAGAAAAAAAAGGATGCGCGTTTCGTTCATATGGTGGGGCAATGATCAATAAAGCTTTTGTGCTTGATAAACCACTACTTGATAAAAGTCGTATCAATTCAGACATAAAAAATAAAATTGCCCAAAAAGCCACTAAGCTGGTCAATAACGGCGATCATATTATTCTTGATTCAGGATCGACTACCGCGGCCATGGTTCCATATTTACTCCAAAAGAAAAATCTTATTGTATTTACAAATGCCATTAACATAGCTTATGAATTATCAAAGAATACTGAAATTGAGGTCATTGTTGCTGGCGGAAATATTAGAAAAAAAGCGTATTCCATTTCAGGGTCAACCGTTGAACAACAATTGAAGATGTATCACTTTGATAAGCTCTTTTTAGGTGTAGATGGTTTTGATCTAAACGCAGGGATCACCACTCCCAATTTTGGCGAAGCTTCAATTAATCGAATAATGTGCCAAGTATCTGAGCAGACTATTGCTATCACCGATTCTACAAAATTTGGTCGTAAAAGTTTCTGTATGATAGAAAAAATTAATCTTATTAATACGTTAATCACTGATTCAAATATAAAACAAGATTATTTAAATCAATTAGATGAATTAGGTATTAACGTCATTATTGCTCATTCATAAAGATTATTGTCTTAACAATACAATTATTTAATAAAAAGGGAATATATTATGCAAAAATATTTAAATTATTCATTAGACTGGTTAGAACAACGTAATGCACAACATACGGCTAAAGAAATTTATCAACAACCACAGATTTGGCGTGAAGTGCTTAAATTAGTTACGCAAAAACAAGCTGAATTACAACAATTTCTACAACCATTACTTAATGATCCTGATTTAGATATCATTTTGACAGGAGCAGGATCATCGGCTTTTGGTGGTGTGGCTCTTGCTCCTTGGCTTCGAGAACGTATTCATCGCAATGTTTTTGCCTATGGCACAACTGAAATTGTGGCAACACCGTTACAATATTTTCGTACAAATAAAAAAAACTTGTTGGTATCGTTCGCTCGTTCAGGGAATAGTCCTGAAAGCGTTGCGGCGGTTAAACTTGCCGATCAATTAGTTCCAGATTGTTATCATCTATTTTTGACCTGCAACCCAAATAGCACGTTAACCGAGTATGCCTCTAAAGCCAATAATAAAAGCCGTATTTTTGAATTAATTATGCCTAAAGGTACAAATGATTTAGGTTTTGCCATGACATCAAGTATTAGCAGTATGATGCTAGCAACGTTATTAATTTTCGGCAATTTTGATGAGAAAAAAGCCCATGATGCGGTAACCAAAATCGCAAATATTAGTGAAGAAAAATTAACAAGTTGGCAAACACTTACCAAGCAATTAGCCACAAAATCACATCGCCGTGTTGTTTACGTTGGCAGCGGTTGTTTTACTGGTATCTCTCAAGAATCAGCATTAAAGATCTTAGAACTCACCGCAGGTAAAATAGCCAGTCGATTTGATTCAATATTAGGATTACGTCACGGACCTAAATTTATGGTGGATAAGCAAAGTTTAATTGTTTGCTTTTTTTCTAACAATGCGTATATACATAAATATGACACCGATCTATTTGATGAGCTTGTTAATGATCATATTGCCTCCGATGTATTAGCACTAAGTGGTCAAGAATAT
Organism: Gilliamella sp. Nev6-6; assembly: GCF_001690605.1. NCBI lineage: Bacteria > Pseudomonadati > Pseudomonadota > Gammaproteobacteria > Orbales > Orbaceae > Gilliamella > Gilliamella sp. Nev6-6. Next base: position 55,504 of record NZ_LZHP01000018.1, read on the forward strand.
AATAACCAGAATATATTATCAGTTGACTGCGATCTTGATGATTGCTGGCTTATGTTCCCTTACCTTATTTTTGCCCAAATGCTTGCTTTTGAGAAATCATTAAGCTGTGGATTAACTCCAGATAACCCTTGTCCAACAGGAGAAGTCAATAGAGTGGTAAAAGGTGTGACTATTTACCCTTTTAATAAAGTTTAAATAGATAGTTATTCAAAATTAATAAACTCAAAAAGGAGCAATGAATATGAGTACACCCAATATTCTTATGACACGTATTGATAATCGTTTAGTTCATGGTCAAGTTGGCGTAACTTGGGTTAATGCGCTTGGAGCTAATTTATTATTAGTCGCCAATGACAATGCAGCACAAGATCCTGTACAACAAAATTTAATGGATATGGTTATTTCTGAAGGAATTCAAACTCGTTATTTTACCCTTGAAAAAACCATTAATGTTATTGGCAGAGCCGCTACTCACCAAAAAATTTTCATTGTATGTAAAACACCACAAGATGTTTTAACTTTAGTAAAAGGTGGTGTACCAATTAAATTTGTCAATGTAGGCAATATGCATTTTTCAGAAGGTAAAAAGCAAATACATAAAACCGTATCCGTTGATGACAGTGATATTGCGGCGTTTAAAGAACTTAATCAATTAGGTGTCACTTGTGAAATGCGTCGCGTACCTGACGAAGTCGGCGAAAAAATCACAGATTTACTCAATTTATCTTAATGAGGGATGTGGTATGTTAATGGATGCATTATTGATTGGCATTCTGGCAGGTATAGCCGGAGTGGATCTATTTGATGGACTCACTCACCTGCACAGGCCGGTGGTAATTGGCCCTTTAGTTGGACTAATTTTAGGTGATGTAAAAACAGGGTTGTTTGTTGGTGGTTCACTAGAACTTGTATGGATGGGAATGGTGCCTTTAGCTGGTGCTCAACCACCAAATGTAGTTATTGGAGGAATAATTGGCACAACATTTGCCATTTTAACTCACGCTGATCCTAAAATTGCTATTGGTATTGCTGTGCCTTTTGCCATCGCAGTACAAGGCTGTATCACTATTTTATTTACGATCTATTCACCTATGATGCATAAGTGCGATCGTTTTATTGATCAGCTCAATTTCAGAGGTATTGAATGGATTAACTATTTGGGTATGGTTATTTTATTTTGTTTTTATTTTATTGTTGCATTTTTACCTATTTATTTGGGGGCGGATACAGCAACGGCGCTAGTAAAAAAATCACCTCAATGGTTGCTTGATGGACTTAGTGTTGCTGGTGGTATGATGCCTGCTATTGGCTTTGCCATGTTAATGAAAATCATGATTAAGAAAACTTATGTTGCTTATTTTATTCTTGGTTTTCTTGGTGTTACTTACCTTAAACTCCCAATTTTAGCTATTGCATTGGGCGCATTAGCTATCGCGATGATCAATTTCTTTAATTATAACCGAGATAACAGCGACAAAGATAAACCAACAAGTTCAGTGGATTCAATGGAGGTGGAAGATGGGATTTAATGATGATGAGACTAAAATGGCAGCAAAAGCTGAACAACGAATGGAACAAGCATTAGCCACCAGTAAAACAACAGCCGATACTTATTATGACCAAAGTCAAGATGTCACTTTAACTAAAAGTGATATTAATCGTATGGCATTTCGATCACTTGCACTACAGGCTTCATTCAACTATGAACGAATGCAAGCTGGCGGTTGGCTTTTTACTATTTTACCAGCCTTATGTAAGATTCATAAAAACAAGGATGATTTGAAAAACTCTATGCACATGCATATGGAATTTATCAACCTACACCCTTTTGATGCGACCTTTTTATCCGGCTTAGTGTTAGCGATGGAAAGAGGAAAGGAAAATATTTCAACGATCCGAAGTGTTAAGGTTGCTTTAATGGGGCCATTAGGCGGCATTGGTGATGCATTATTTTGGTTAACTTTATTACCAATATGTGCAGGTATTGGCGCATCATTAGCTCTCGATGGCAGTTTGTTTGGTCCTATTATCTTTTTATTGTTATTTAATATTTCCCACTTCGGTTTACGTTTTGGACTGGCTCATTACGGTTATCGTGCAGGTACCAGCGCATTACCTTTATTAAAAACCCATACAAAGCGGATTTCACATGCGGCATCCATTGTCGGAATGACTGTCATTGGCGCGCTAATTGCCTCGTATGTACATTTAACAACGCCACTAGAAATCCATATAGGTCAAACACACATCGCTTTACAAGCTGATGTTTTTGATAAATTAATGCCTAACTTATTACCACTAGGATTTACGCTCATTGTTTATTTCTTGATGCGACGTAATTTTTCCCCAGTTAAATTAATTGGTTTAACCGTTGTAATTGGCGTTTTGGGCAAATTAGTAGGCTTTTTATAGAGGAAACATAATGGTCGGAGTAATTTTAACAGGCCACGGTAGCTTTGCTACTGGCCTTTACCAAGCGGCAACCCAAATTGTGGGCGCACAAGCACAATTTGATGCGATTGATTTTCCTGATGGTATGAGTAGTGGATCATTTGAACAACAATTAGTCACATTATTAGAACAGTGTAATAAAGGTGACGGTGTTATTTTTTTGACGGATATCGTTGGAGGTACACCGTTTAAAGTCTCTGCAATGCTAAGTTTTCAATTTAAGCATATTGAAGTAATTAGTGGCATTAATATGCCACTTTTACTTGAAATTTTATTACAACGAGATGTATTAGATATACAAACTTTGCGTTTAGAAACCATCAAAAACGCTAAAAATAGTATCAGTAGTCTATGGCATGAACAGCAAAAAAAGTCATCTATCAATAAGGAGTTTGCCGATGGGATCTAAAACAATTTATGCCAAACAACTATTAACTTCAATAGGCTGGATAGAAAATGCGGTCATCCGCATTGAAGGTGATAAAATTAGTGATATTGATGTAAGTGATAAGCCATGCTCAACCGATATTAAAGTATTGCCTGCGCTCATTGATACCCATATCCATGGGGTCATGGGCGCAGATACCATGGATGCAACGCACAACTCATTAAATACAATGAGCTGTTTTTTAGCTAAACATGGTGTTGGTGCCTTTTTAGCAACAACTGTAACTGAAAGCCATGAAAAAATTGAAGCCGCATTAATACAAGTTAAAAACAGTATAAAACAAGGAGTAGATGGCGCAACCTTATTAGGCTCATATTTAGAAGGTCCCTTTTTTACAGCGACCCACAAAGGAGCTCATCCAGAGGAGTTATTACACAACCCCGAACTTACATTAATAAAAAAATGGTTAAAACTATCAGAAGGAACCTTAAAAAGCATTGCTTTAGCGCCAGAATATCCTGAGTCACTATCAATAATTCAATGGCTATGCGCCCAAAAAGTTCGTGTTATGCTTGGGCATACTAATGCGGACTATCAAACAACTAAATTGGCACTCTTAGCAGGGGCTAGTGGTATAGTTCATTGTTATAACGGTATGTCTGGATTAAATCATCGCCAACCGGGTGTTGTCGGTGCGGCTTTGTCCATGAATAATTGCCAAACAGAAATAATCGTAGATGGATATCATGTTCATCCCGCCGCGGTAGCTATCGCCCACCATTGTTGTGGTGAAAATCTATTGCTTATCACTGACGCAATGCGAGCAACAGGAATGCCTAATGGTGATTACCATTTAGGAAAATTATTAGTACATAAGCATGATAATGTAGTGCAAACCGAAGCTGGTGGTTTATCAGGTAGTGTTTTAACGTTAGACCGCGCTGTATATAACTTAGCTAAGTTTACTAATATTTGTTTTGAATCGGCTTGGTTACATGGTAGCTATTACCCAGCCAAAGCATTAGGAATGGATCACGAGTTAGGCAGTGTTACCCCAAATAAACGCGCTAACTTGGTATTACTTGATAACGAGAATGATTTAATTGCTACCATTGTTAATGGAAATGTCGTTTACAAATCAAAAAAATTCAAGGAACAATATTTATCAGATAGATAATGATTTTGTGTCATATTAAGTAAAATGGCATAAAATAAATTTTTAAAAATTACTTACTAAATGATGTAATAAGTAATGCAATAAGTAACGTAAAAGGAACACATATGAAAAAAACAATATTAAATGCAATGTTAAGTTTTGCATGTATTTTATCATTTCCAACGTATGCAATAGATAATCATGATGACTACACTTTAGAACAAGTGGTTGTTTTTAGTCGCCATGGTTTACGTGCTCCGTTAGCCAGCCCAACGAGTACTCTTGGTAAAATCACCCCCAATCAATGGCCACAATGGGATACCCCTGCCAGTTATTTAACAATCCGTGGCGGCATATTAGAAAACTATTTTGGTCATTATTTTAGTGAATGGTTAACTGATAATAAACTGTTACCTGCTGACAGCTGTCCTAGCGAAAAAGATGTCTATATTTATACTAATAGCCTACAAAGAACTATTGCCACAGGACAATATTTTACCGTTGGTGCATTTCCTGGCTGTATTTTGCCAATCATACATAAAGAAGAATTAGGTAAAATGGATCCGTTGTTTTTTCCTGTAATTAAAGATGATAGCATTGAATTTAAACAAGCTGCTATTACTTCAATTAATAAGAACGCGGATATAAATGGTATTACTGGTTTAAACAAAAATCTAAAAAGCATATATCAAGATATGGCAAATATAATTGATTACCAAAAATCAAAAAATTGCATTACTGATAAACAATGTGATTTTTTTTCCTCACCAACAGAATTGATAATAGAAAAAGGTAAAGAACCAGGTATCACTGGTCCACTGCGTGTAGGTACATCAATTGCCGATGCCTTTATTTTACAATATTATGAAGGAGCACCGTTAAACAAAGTTGCTTGGGGTAAAATAAAAGACGAACAACAATTTAAACAACTTGTTACAATTAAAGAAAATTATAATACAGTATTATTTGGTTCTCCAGTCATTGCGAAACATGTTGCGGCAAATTTAGTTAATTATATTAATTCGGCTTTTTCTGATAATGATAATAAAGAAACAACCAAATTTACTCTTTTAGTCGGACATGATTCAAACGTTGCTTCGTTATTTTCAGCTATGCAAATCCAGCCTTATCACTTACCGAACCAATTTGAAACAACGCCGATTGGCGGTAAAATTGTATTCCAAAAATGGCGTGATAATCGCAGTGGTGACAAATTGATGAAAATTGAGTATTTTTATCAATCAACTAAACAAATTCGTGATTTATCACCATTAAATCGTAATAATCCACCACAAAAAGTCACGTTGACTATGACAAATTGCCCAACGAATGCAATGGGGTTCTGCTCTTTTTCAACATTTAAACACGTGATGAGTAATATCACTAATTAATTAGTACTATTCATAATAAGCACGTCTTTATTGCTTATTATGAATATAATCAACACATAATAATATTACCTTTATAAATTTATATATTATTTTCTAAGTTTTTTATAAATTATTATTGGTTGATAAATTTTAACCAGCAGTATCAACTACTGGTTATGAATTTATAAAAAGGCTACCTAAATAAAAAAATAATTATTTTAGATTTCATATTATAATTTGCCTTCGCTACCACAAATGCGGATTTTATCTGCGACAATTTTTTTCATCGCGGTTTTTGCTGGTTGCATGTAATGCCTTGGATCGTTGGCATCAGGATGTTGTTTAAAATCTTGTTTTAAAGCATCTGAAAAAGCAATTTTTAACTCTGTTGCTACATTAACTTTACAAATTCCTAATGAAATTGACTGTTTCACCGTCTGCTCAGGTATGCCAGAAGCGCCATGTAAAACCAGTGGAATATCGACTTTATCACGAATTTTTGCTAAACGTTCAAAATCCAGTTTGGGTTCACCTTTATATAAGCCATGAGCAGAACCAATGGCGACCGCTAAAGAATCAATCTTTGTTCTCTCAACATACTCTTTGGCCGCATCGGGATCAGTAAAAGCACTGTCTTTAGCATCAACAATAAGATCGTCTTCTTGCCCGCCTAATCGACCCAATTCTGCTTCAACACTCGCATTGTATTTGTGGCTAAAAGCAACCATTTTGCTAACAATATCAATATTTTCTTCAAATGGATAATGAGTGTAAATAGCCCAAAGTTAGTACACACAACTCACATAGGAAATTGTGATAGTAACAAAATGATTTTTTTATAGTTGCTATGCCCAAGTTTTACATGTTTGAGCAAGATATAGCGCTTTTTTATGGTTTCCTCCTAAAGCGGAGATTTTAATATCAGCTCAGCAACAATTTGTTTAAGCTTACGGTTTTCAGCCTCAAGCTCCTTTAAACGTTTGATGTCTGAAGTTTCCATTCCCTGTATTTTTTCCGCAATTGATAAAAAGTTGAATGGCCTATGCCTGATTTATAGCAAAATTCTTTAACAGAAACGCTGACTTCTGCTTATTTCAAAATGGATACGATTTGATTGTTCAGCCATTTTTTTATGGTTAAATCCTCTTTTATTTTTATCATAGAGAATTTTCTATTTTTGTGGCTGTACTAAAATAGGCGATAGTTACCCTATTTTAGGAGGTAGTTATATATAGCTATATATAGTGGTACTACCATTCTATAAACTTTGATTAACATAGAAACTCAAAATCATTCTTTACATAGGTTTTCATTTATCTGCTTTAAAAAACATTGATATTCAAGCTCAATTTCTTTTTTGGCTTCTTGAGATAAAGTAGCCACATGAAATCGATGTAATGAACTATACAAGGCAAATAATATATTAATTGAGATGGAGGCTTTTTTTTGTTTTATCTTAAAATAAGCATCTAAATACCCTACTTTTTTCAGTGTCTCAACATCTGTAATTCCTACACTACACAATAATCTTTCCAATGACAAAGTCATGTTTGGTAACTCTTTTATTCTTTTTGCCTTAATTTCATTTTTTTCATATTGTTCTTTTTTAGTATAGGTGATCACCATTTTTACCATAGCTAACAATTTATCTTGATCTTTAAATAACTCATCACTAACTTTATAATAATCAAGTAATTTTATTGACATTCCTGTTGTTATGCTCAACGGTTGCATACCTAAATCGATAAAAAATGAGCGGTAATTGGAATGCCCCCTTAAATAAAATTCTTTTCGAGTAATCCAACCAAACATGATATTTTTACTATTAACACTAAATCCGCCAAAAAATGTTTTGAGCGAAATATCTTCAACGTCAGAAAGTTCTGTTAAAATTCGATTAGCAAATGTTGAGCACATAATTAATTCCCATCCAAACTTTATCAAGTAACTGAAATGACTTACTAATTAATCTAATTTATAGCTACTTTATATTCAAATGATTTCTAAATAAATTCATAATTATGCGATCTGTATTCCATATATAAATATTAAATGCTTTATTACTTGATAAATTATATTTTTATAAAATTAAGTTAATTTTTGTTAAAAGTAATTAAGAAATAACAATTCTTAAAAAAAGAAAAATCGCTTTAACATTGTTATTCTGTTGTAATAATTATACAATCAAAGCCAGTTAACTGAATGGTATTCAATTTTTGTCAAATCGAATCAACATGATAAAAAACATCATTGCTTTATTTTTTATGTTTCACTCTTTTGTCGCCCTTGCCGATAAATTACCATTAATTGATTCATTCACCCCCTGCACTCCTGATTTTTTTCAACAGATTTATGCTAGCAAAGATGAATTAGAAAAATATACGGACATTACACTTTTTAAGCAAAATCAAGCTTATATTCCCGTCGAAAATCGCTCTGATATAGCTAAAAACTTTGTTTATTTCAAAACACCCATGACTTATAAAAATTTAATAATCACAGGCTATTACGATAGTGCTATGGATCTTGGAAAAATAGGAAAATATTATTTCTGGGGATTTATCATCAATAATGAGATTAGCCAAATCAAAGAGACATTAAATTTTATAGATTGGAAAAAGATGGAAGAAGATGTTCTCTATATTGGAAACCCAATGATTCGTAGTATTAATGATGACATCCAAGTCTGGCATAAAAACACTGGCACCGTCGTTGGTGTGAAAACTATTCCAGCACCAGATACAACCGAAAAGTTATTATTGCTTGAAAAAGCACCGAATATGACGCTTCTTATTTGTTCTATTCAAGGTATTGTAACTTCTGAATTACTTAAACAAGAGCGACCTGATATTCAATAATTAAAACTAAATGGCTGATTCATCCATTTCACCAGTTCGAATCCGAATGACTTGCTCAACATTATAAATAAAAATTTTGCCATCTCCGATTTTGCCTGTTTGCGCTGTTTTCATAATAGTTTCAATGCACATCTCTAAAATATCATCTGGCACAATAAGTTCTATTTTTACTTTTGGCAAAAAATCAACCATATATTCCGCACCACGATAAAGTTCAGTATGCCCTTTTTGACGACCAAAACCTTTAACCTCAGTAACTGTCATACCGGTAATGCCTTGATCTGCTAGAGCCTCACGAATATCATCTAATTTGAATGGTTTAATAATAGCTTCAATCTTTTTCATATCTATTTTCCCTTAATTCGAGATTACCAATTTTTAAACCCAAAAGCACAAGTGATTGGATAGCGTCGCCCTTTACCAAAATTACGAGCTGTAATTTTCGGGCCAATGGCTGATTGACGACGTTTATACTCATTAATATCAACCAATTTAATCACTCGCCTTATTGTTGTTTCATCATAACCTTGCTCAATAAGTTGTTCAATGGAAAGATCGTGCTCAACATACCCTTTCAAAATGCCATCTAAAATATCATAAGGAGGCAAACTATCTTCGTCTTTCTGATCAGGCGCTAATTCTGCTGATGGAGGGCGAGTAATTACTCTTTCTGGAATAACATAAGAGCGGGTGTTGCGATATTTTGATAATGCAAACACCATCATTTTCGGCACATCTTTAAGCACATCAAAACCGCCAGCCATATCGCCATAAAGTGTTGCATAGCCTACCGACATTTCGCTTTTATTGCCAGTTGTAAGCACTAACCTGCGCCGTTTATTGGATAGCGCCATTAAGATAACTCCGCGACAACGTGCTTGCAGGTTTTCTTCCGTGGTATCTTGTGGTGAGCCTAAAAACATTGGGCTTAACGATGACATAAATGCATCAAACATCGGTTCAATTGAAACAATATCAAACTCAACGCCTAATATTTCAGCTTCTTCTTTGGCATCGGCAATACTTATATCGGCAGTATAATGAAATGGCATCATCACAGCTTGAACCTTATCTTTACCTAAAGCGTCAACCGCAATAGCAAGCGTTAAAGCAGAATCGATACCGCCTGACAGCCCTAATACGGCGCCTTGAAAGCCATTTTTGGTAATATAATCACGAGTGGCAAGTACCAATGCATCATAAACTGATGCTAATTGATTATTTTGATTTTCATAAATTATAGTTTCAGCACTGACACCAAATGTAAAAGGAACAACTTGTTCTTCAAACGATTTGAGTTGACAAACAATTTGACCAAGTTCATTACAAACAAAAGATCCACCGTCAAAAACCAACTCATCTTGCCCTCCTACTTGGTTGACATAAATAATTGGCAATCTTGTTCGTTTTGCATGCGTTTTAACTAAATCATGTCGGTGTTTTTGTTTTTCAAAATCATAAGGAGAAGCATTAATTGCAACCACAAAGTCAGCTTGAGCCTGTTGAATATAATCAACAGGCTCATTTTGCCAAAGATCTTCACAGATTAATAACCCAATTTTTTGTCCTTTAAAATCAACGACACACGTTTTATTATCAGCGGTAAAGTAACGCTTTTCATCAAACACATCATAATTAGGTAGTCGTTGTTTGTGATAACGGACTAACAATTTTCCCTCGTAAAAAAACGAAAGGGCGTTATAAACATGTTGATCTTGCCAATGAGGATGGCCAACAACAACCGCACACTGTGTGCTCGCTTGTTGAATTAGTGATAATGCTTTTCGGCAGCGATCTTTAAAATCAGAACGAAACATTAAATCTTCGGGTGGATAGCCACAGAGAGCAAGTTCTGAAAAGATGATCAAATCATCAGATGAATGGCTATTTATTAATTCAATAATCTGTTGGGTGTTTCCCTCTATATCACCCACACGCCAATTTTTTTGCGCTAAAACAATAGATAAAGACATACAAAATTAAATACCACAAATCAAAATTGTTGATAAGTTTAAATGATTCTAAGTTGCGCTGCCACATTTTTATCGCTAACATGCAACAATAAATTGGCTTTCATTTTTCTGGATATTATTATGCAAAAAATTCTAAATGTAGCATTAACTAAACGCAGCTACCCTATTACTATTGGTGAAAATCTACTTAATGAATTTGAGCATTTTAAACTTCAGACTGGTCAACGCGTACTTATTGCGACCAACGAAACAATCGCCCCACTTTATTTACAAACATTAATTAACATGCTTGAAAAGCATGGTGTAAAGACCAGTTCAGTAATTGTGCCTGATGGTGAAAAATATAAAACCATGGAAACTTGGAATACCATTTTAACAGCGTTGCTAGCCAATAATCACACTCGTAGCAGTATTGTTATTGCACTAGGCGGAGGTGTCATTGGTGATGTTACTGGCTTTGCAGCCTCTGCTTACCAACGAGGCATTAAGTTTATCCAAGTACCAACCACCTTGCTATCACAGGTTGATTCATCGGTTGGGGGCAAAACAGCCATTAACCACCCACTGGGTAAAAATATGATAGGCGCATTTTATCAACCACAATCGGTTGTCATTGATATTAATTGTTTAAAAACATTGCCTCAACGAGAGCTTTCCTCAGGGCTGGCTGAGGTGATTAAATACGGTATTATTTTAGATGCTCAATTTTTTTCTTGGTTAGAAACCCATATCAACGATGTGCTAAACTTAGATGTTGATGCTACAAGTTACTGTATTTATCGTTGTTGCGAACTTAAAGCGCAAGTGGTCGCTGCCGACGAGACAGAACAAGGTATGCGCGCACTGTTAAACCTTGGTCACACATATGGTCACGCTATTGAAGCAGAACTAGGGTATGGAAACTGGCTACATGGTGAAGCAGTCAGTGTTGGCATGTTAATGGCAGCGCAAACAGCCAAAAGATTAGGTAAATTAACAGATGCTGAAATAGCTCGCATTAAAAACCTTTTAATAAGAGCAAAACTTCCTGTCGTAAGACCATCACAAATGTCTATTGAGTCCTACTTTCCACATATGATGCGCGATAAAAAAGTGATCTCGGGACAGTTAAGGCTAGTTATACCAACTAAGATTGGCCATGCTGAAGTAATCGATGGAATTGGTAAAAACCTAGTTTTAGATTCTATTTCGAGCAGCTAGCCTTATACTGATTAATTGAATACGTATTAATTTTTTACTGAAACATAGTCATTACCTGAAATTGCTTTACACAACTAAATAAGCAATTATTTAGTTGTGTTGATGAACAGACTTTAATATTACTAACAGGTGTTACATTCAATACATGATTATCACTACCCTATGTAATGCTAAATAGCGATAATAAACTATTCCTTGAAAAAATTAGATAAACAAAAATGAACAACCCCATCAGATGTAAAAATAAGTTTACAATTACACTTACTTTTATTTGATTGATTTCATATAAACTATTTTTTATTTTACTTTACATAATATAACCACAATAAATTTCCTTTATTCTAAGCAAACAATAAGAATTTTATTTACTATTATGTAATTTTGTGTTTACATACTAGTCGTCTATGTAATTAATATTTTACATATAAAATATTTAAATGGTTTTAACAAGGAAAGCAAAATGTTAAAAGATACGCTAAATAATGTCCGAATTAAAGATGAACACATGTTAATCACACCTGAAGAAATAAAACAGCTTTACCCGTTATCCCACGATCTAGAAAACCAAATTGCCTTATCAAGACAAACTATCGTTGATATTTTAGAGCGTCGAGATCATCGATTGCTTATCGTATGTGGTCCTTGCTCTATTCATGATACTGAGGCAGCACTTGAATATGCACATAAATTAAAAAAGCTATCGGACGAAGTGAAAGATAATTTATTTATCGTCATGCGTGTCTATTTTGAAAAACCTAGAACAACCGTGGGTTGGAAAGGTATGATTAACGATCCTCATATGGATAGTTCATTTGATATTGAACATGGATTAAAAAAAGCACGTAAATTACTACTGGATATCACTAAAATTGGTTTACCAATTGCAACCGAAGCGTTAGATCCTAATACTCCGCAATATATTGGTGATTTAATTAGTTGGTCAGCAATCGGAGCAAGAACAACTGAATCCCAAACGCATCGAGAAATGGCTTCAGGGCTATCCATGCCGGTTGGTTTTAAAAATGGAACCGATGGTAGCTTAGATGTGGCAATTAATGCAATGAAATCTGCATCTATGGCGCACCGCTTTGTTGGTATTAATCAACAAGGGCAGGTTACAATATTACAAACTATGGGTAATCCGCATGGACATGTTATTTTACGTGGCGGTAAAACACCTAATTTTGATGCTGAAAATGTCGCAGTGTGTGAAACACAAATGCAAAAGGCAGGTTTATTACCTAATTTAATGATTGACTGTAGCCATGCCAATTCTAATAAAGATTATCGTAACCAACCGATTGTTGCTGATACTATTATTGATCAAATCGAAAAAGGTAATAATTCCATTATTGGTGTGATGATTGAAAGTAATTTATTTGAAGGGAATCAACCATCAGAGCAACCACAAGAAAACTTGAAATATGGTGTGTCTGTTACTGATGCTTGTATTAGTTGGGAAACAACTGAACAATTATTACAAAAAATGAATAACCGGTTAGCTAAGTCATTAACTCAAAGACAAAAACAATCAGCGCAAGCTTAATCTTTGTAAACAACAATCATAAAAAAATCGCCGATGTTATCATCGGCGATATTGTTTTTAGTGTGAACTGAACTTACCCAAGTTGCTTACGCACATTACAGAACATTCGCATCCAAGGACTATCTTCGCCCCAGTTATCAGGATGCCATGAATTGGTCACAGTCCTAAATACTCGCTCGGGATGTGGCATCATAATGGTTACACGTCCATCTTTGGATGTTACGGCAGTAATACCATTTGGCGAGCCATTTGGATTGGCAGGGTATTGTTGAGTTACTTTGCCAAAGTGGTCAATATAGCGTACTGCAATTAATCCAGAGGTTTCTAATTTGTGAAGATGACTATCATCGCAGACCTCAACACGCCCTTCCCCGTGTGAAACCGCAATTGGCATATGTGAGCCATTCATATCAGTAAAGAATAATGAAGGGCTAGGTTGAATTTGCACTAAGCTAAAGCGCGCTTCGAAACGCTCGGATAAATTGCGTACAAAACGAGGCCACAAATCAGCGCCCGGAATTAAATCCTTTAAATTCGACATCATCTGACAACCGTTACAAACCCCTAGTGATAGGGTATCTTGACGATGGAAGAATTGCTCAAATTCATCACGTACTTTTTCGTTAAATAAAATTGATTTAGCCCAGCCTTCACCAGCCCCTAAAACATCACCATAAGAAAAACCGCCACAAGCCACCAGTGTATTAAATTGGCTAAGCGTAATGCGACCTGAAAGTAAATCTGTCATATGCACATCGACTGCTTCAAAGCCAGCCCTATCAAATGCAGCAGCCATTTCAACATGAGAATTAACACCTTGCTCACGTAAAATTGCCACTTTCGGTTTGCTCCCTTTGGCTATATAAGGCGCGGCAATATCTTGCATTGGATCAAAGGTAAGCTTCACATTCAAGCCCGGATCGTCTTCATTCTGTTTAGCTTGATGTTCTTGATCTGCACATTCAGGATTATCTCGTAAGCGTTGCATCTGCCATGTCGTTTCTGCCCACCATGTTCTTAAAGTTGAACGTGATTCGCTGTATACCATCGAGGTATTATTACGCACAATGAATTGCTGACCAGCTTTAGCCGATCCTAACTGATGAATAGCATGAGAAAGCCCAAACTGCTTAAAGCAATTCATGACTTCATCTAAATCACTGCCTCGAATTTGAATAACTGCGCCTAGCTCCTCATTAAATAAAGAAGCAATCACATCACGACCAAGGGAATAAATATCAACATCAATACCACAATGCCCAGCAAATGCCATTTCTGCCAAAGTAACCAATAAACCACCATCGGAACGATCATGGTAAGCAAGTAAAGATTTTTTAGCTATTAACGTTTGGATAGCTTGATAAAAAGAAGCTAATTCTTTGGCATCGTGAACATCAGCCGTTCTTTGCCCTAGGTGACGATAAACTTGTGCTAATGCGGTTGCACCTAATGCTTGATGACCTTTTGATAAATCAACAAATAATAATAAATTATCTTCATCTGTATCAAGTTGTGGTGTGACGGTTTTGCGCACATCTTCCACGCGAGCAAATGCAGAAATCACTAACGACAATGGTGAGGTTACCGTTTTCTGCTCACCATCTTGTTGCCATGTGGTTTTCATTGACATGGAATCTTTACCAACTGGAATGGCTAAGCCTAATGCAGGGCATAACTCTTCACCAATAGCTTTAACTGCTTGGTAAAGACCAGCATCTTCGCCTGGATGCCCAGCTGCTGCCATCCAGTTAGCCGAAAGCTTAATACGCTTAATATCACCAATATTGGTCGCCGCAATATTGGTAATTGCCTCACCAACAGCTAAACGTGCTGACGCGGCATAATTAAGTAAGGCTACTGGCGCTCGCTCACCCATTGACATGGCTTCACCATAATAGCTATCAAAGCTTGCTGTTGTAACAGCACAATCGGCCACGGGTACTTGCCAAGGTCCAACCATTTGATCTCGAGCAACCATACCGCTTACAGAACGGTCACCAATCGTAATTAAAAATGTTTTTTCCGCTACAACGGGCAAATGTAGCACACGCTTTACGGCATCATATAAATTAATATCCGATGTGGAAAAACGATCGCCTTCGGCTTGCCTAGATTTCACCTCACGTAACATTTTTGGTGTTTTTCCCAATAAAACATCTAACGGCAAAGCTATCGGGTTATTATTAAAATGTTCGTCATGTAAAATCACAGCTTTATTGACGGTTGCCTCACCAATAACGGCATAAGGTGCTCGTTCACGCTGACAGAGTTCATCAAACAGCGCTAATTTATCGGGATGAATAGCAAGAACATAACGCTCTTGTGATTCATTACACCAAATTTCTAGCGGTGACATGCTGGGTTCATCGCTAAGTATTTTGCGGAGTTCAAATTGCCCCCCACAGCCACCATCACTAACCAGTTCGGGCATCGCATTAGATAAACCACCTGCGCCCACATCATGAATAAATAAGATAGGGTTATCTTCGCCAAGTTGCCAACAACGATCGATAACTTCCTGACAACGACGTTCCATTTCTGGGTTATCTCGCTGAACAGAAGCAAAATCAAGATCCGCATCCGACTGACCAGATGTCATTGATGAAGCCGCGCCACCACCAAGCCCAATATTCATAGCTGGGCCACCTAAAACAATCAATTTAGAGCCTGCAGGAAACTCACCTTTTTGAATATGTTCATGGCGAATATTACCAATACCGCCTGCTAGCATAATAGGCTTATGATAACCGCGAAGCTCTTCACCATTATGGCTATTAACCTTTTCTTCATAGGTACGAAAATACCCTAATAGAGCTGGTCGCCCAAATTCATTATTGAAAGCAGCACCACCAAGCGGACCTTCCATCATAATATCAAACGCGCTAACAATACGATCAGGCTTACCAAAATCTTGTTCCCAAGGCTGTTCAAAATGAGGAATGCGTAAGTTAGAAACGGAAAATCCGACTAATCCTGCTTTGGGCTTAGCACCTCTTCCCGTTGCCCCTTCATCACGAATTTCACCACCACTTCCCGTTGCAGCTCCTGGCCAAGGAGATATGGCTGTTGGGTGATTATGCGTTTCAACTTTCATTAAAATATCAGCAAATTCTTGATGATATCGATAAGTTTGATTGTCATTATCAGCAAAAAAACGCCCGACTTTAGATCCGTCCATAACCGCGGCATTATCTTTATAAGCGGATGACACATAATCTGGCGTATGTTCAAAAGTATTCTTTATCATCTTAAACAATGATTTGGGTTGCTTCACACCATCAATAATCCAGTCAGCATTAAAAATCTTATGACGACAATGTTCAGAGTTTGCTTGAGCAAACATATAAAGTTCAATATCCGTTGGATTACGGTTTAATTTTTGGAAATTCTCAACCAAATAATCAATTTCATCATGGGCTAATGCTAATCCTAATTTAAGATTTGCTTCGTTTAATGCTTGGTGACCTTGTCCTAATAAATCAATTACCGTTACTGGTGCTGGTTTATCGGCTTTAAATAATTTTTCTGCTTGAGCAAAATCCGTAAATACCGTTTCCATCATGCGATCATGAATCAAGCTTTCAAAAGCGACTTGCTGTACTTGAGTAAAAGGGCTACCCATTTCAACATAATACGCAATACCCCGCTCAATTCGATGAACCTGCGTTAACCCACAATTATGCGCGATATCGGTTGCTTTTGATGACCAAGGTGAAATCGTTCCGGCACGAGGCGCCACTAAAAAGAGTTGTCTTTGGGTTTTATGCTCACCATTTACTTGCGTTGATTTAGGGCCATATTGCAATAACTTATCAAGCGTCAACTGGTCATCACTCGTTAAATCTTTAAACAGATCAATAAAATGAATATATTGCGCGTCAATATTAATAACGGGGATGGATTTTTCACGGCAAACAGATAGGATTTTACTTATACGAAATGCAGATAAAGCAGAAGAACCAGCTAAAATTTTCATGCTAATTACTCTTTTTAAGCTAAACATAGGCAAAAATAGAACAACATTATAAAAGAAAGTGAACAGCGTGGCTATTTAAAACATTGATTTTACCAAAAAGACTCAGACAAATAGATGGTTAAGTATAAAAAGAGGAGTTACTGGTGTATCTCAAGTCTAAATAAGCACAACCACTTTAGGATGTAATAAATGGTTAGCCATTGTGCAATTACTTTCCTTGCTCGTTATAAGTTGTTAATTTGAAGTTGATGTAATACATTATCTCCACCGGTAAAATGGTATAGTATCCTGAATATTTTTTACAAAAAATAAGTAAAACCCCCCATTGTTTTGAACTTTGCAGCTCGATTAACAGCAAGGCGATTTAACAGAGATATTTATCTTAGTTTCTTTTAATTTTGACTAAACAATCAATCCTAGATTGTCATACATATTATTTGATAGCCTCTGAAACAGCAAAAGGTCTATCTATTTAAAAATAAAAAGAAAAACTCGATCCAGATCACAAAATAAACTTTTTTAAATTGCAAAAAAAATCTTAATTTGTAACATGTTACCAGTAACAAAATAGGTGGAAGAGTTTACTATGACAACACAAGATAAACCAATTTTTGTATTAATGGGTGTGTCAGGTTGTGGTAAATCAACGGTTGCCAAGCAAGTAGCTTATAACCTTGATGCGTCTTTTTTAGATGGCGATTTTTTGCACCCTAAAGCCAATATTTTAAAAATGCGAAATGGCACACCATTAAACGATGAAGATCGAATGCCTTGGCTTAACCTAATTAGCAATGCCGCATTTGCAATGCGCAATGTTAATGATGTTTCAATTATTATCTGCTCAGCGTTAAAACGAAAATACCGAGATATTATTCGTGGTGAAAATAAAAACATTCACTTTATTTATCTAAAAGGAAGCTATGATGTCATTGCTAAGCGATTAGCTAAACGTAAAGGCCATTACCAAAAAAGCGGAATGCTACAATCACAATTTGACACGCTAGAAGAGCCAACGATTCATGAAAAAAGTGTCTATACGGTTAACATTGAGCAACCATTAACTGATGTTGTCAATGATACAGAGCAAGTCATACGTTCAATATGTAACTGTGAATAATATAAATAAAATTGAAAAGATAACAATGATAATTTAAGAGGTTAATGTGAATCGCATCATTCAAGCTGTAACTCAACGTATTATTGAGCGATCTAAAGCGACTCGCCAAGCTTATTTACAAAAAATAGAACACGCGACGAGTAAAAAAGTCACCCGCTCTAGTTTGCCATGCAGTAATTTAGCCCATGGTTTTGCGGCTTGTTGTATTGATGATAAAAACGATCTAAAAAACATCTTAAAAAGTAATATTGGCATTATTAATTCCTACAATGATATGCTTTCAGCGCACAAGCCTTACGAATGCTATCCTGAACAAATACGCAAAGTACTTCACGAAGTTGGCGCTGTTGGTCAAATGGCTGGCGGCGTGCCGGCCATGTGCGATGGGGTAACTCAAGGCGAACCTGGAATGGAATTATCATTAATGAGTCGTGATGTCATAGCCATGTCGGTAGCAATTGGGCTTTCACATAATATGTTTGATGGCGCACTATACCTTGGCATTTGCGATAAAATCGTGCCTGGCTTATTGGTTGGTGCATTAACTTTTGGGCATTTACCTGCCATTTTTGTTCCTGCAGGACCAATGCCATCAGGACTATCAAATAAAGAAAAAGTGCGTATCCGCCAACTTTATTCGGAAGGTAAAGCTTCGCGTGAAGATTTGCTTGAGTCTGAATCAGCCTCTTACCATACTAGTGGCACTTGCACCTTTTATGGTACAGCCAATAGCAACCAAATGGTAATGGAATTAATGGGGTTACATTTACCAGGCGCGGCATTTGTTCATCCTGAAACAGCATTGCGTTTTGAGTTAACCAATGCTGCTGCTAAACAGATCACTCGCCTAACGAACCAATCGGGTAATTATATGCCCGTTGGTAAAATGGTTGACGAAAAAGTGATTATTAATGGTTTAGTGGCATTACTTGCCACTGGGGGATCAACCAATTTAACTATGCACATTGTAGCCATGGCTAAAGCTGCGGGAATTATCATTAACTGGGATGATATTTCAGATCTATCCACCGTAGTCCCCTTAATTTGTCGAATTTACCCAAATGGACCTGCTGATATCAACTATTTTCAAGCTGCTGGAGGCACATCTTTATTGGTTAGAGAATTATTGGCAGGAGGTTTATTACACGAAAATGTACAAACCGTGGTAGGGCATGGACTTAGCCGTTATACCCAAGAGCCTATTTTAGAAAATGGTCAACTCATTTTTCGCAACGGCCCAACAAAATCATTAGATGATAGCGTGATTGCCTCAATCCAAAAACCGTTTAATTCACATGGCGGATTAAAAGTGATGTCTGGCAATCTTGGCCGTGCAATAATGAAAACATCAGCAGTTGCGCCTGAACATCAAATTATTGAAGCACCTGCGGTCATTTTTAATAGCCAATATGATTTAGATGCTGAATATAAGGCCGGTAAGTTAGATAAAGACTGTGTGGTTGTTGTACGTTATCAAGGACCCAAAGCTATTGGTATGCCAGAATTGCACAAATTGATAACACCGCTAGGTGTGCTACAAGATAAAGGTTACAAAGTTGCATTATTAACTGACGGTCGATTATCGGGCGCATCAGGAAAAGTTCCAGCAGCGATCCATGTTACCCCTGAAGCTTATGATGGCGGTTTACTTAGTAAAGTACAAAATGGCGACATGATCCGTGTAAATGGGCAAACAGGTGAAATAACTCTATTAGTTGACGAAGCTGAATTAGCTAAACGTACACCTTATCCTTTCGAATTAACCGATTCGCATCTTGGTTATGGAAGAGAACTATTTACCATTATCAGAGAAAATTTAACTACCGCAGAAGAAGGTGCGGTTAGCTTTTAATATGCTTAATCTGCCACATACAGTGGCAGAAATCTTAAGAAAATAGACTAAAAATTAGGTATTAGCTGAAACTTCTTTATAAATAAATTTATCGGTATAAATAAATTATTTCTTAATAAAATTATCTACCAATAAATTTACCACGTCCCCCATTTTTCCATGTAATGAGGCTTTGACACCATAAAGTGCCATTCCCATTACTTGCGATGCGTGGATTTCAGGGGGCATAACAAGTTCATTAGCACTGGTTTTAACATCTAATAACGCTGGACCAGAGTGAGCTAAAAATGATTGCACAGCAGACTCAAGTAAATCAGAATCATCCACCCTGATAGAAAAAAGGCCAATTGAATCAGCAAGTTTTGCAAAATCAGGATTTTGTAAGTCAGTATAGTGATCAACTAACCCTTCCGATTTTTGCTCTAATTCAACAAAGTTAAGCGAGCTATTATTTAGTACAATAATTTTTATAGGTAACTGTTCTTGAATTGTGGTTAATAAATCGCCCAGCAACATACTTATACCGCCATCGCCTGACAAGGAGAGCACTTGCCGATTTGGAAATGCTTTTTGTACCCCTAAAGCTTGTGGCATCGCATTAGCCATTGTGCCATGTTTTAAACTGATTACGGTGCGTCTTTTGCCATTGGTATTAAAATGGCGACAAGCCCAAACCATTGCCGAACCGACATCAGCACAAAGTACAGCATCATCAGTTGCATATTTATCAATAAGTTCAGTTAAATATTGAGGATGAATGGTTGAGCGAGAAGGAATCGTTTTTTTATTCAATTTTTTCATTGATTTGGTGTACAATTTTTGGCATAACCCTAAAAACTCATCATCTTGTTTCTCATCAACTAAAGGTAGCAGTGTTGCCAAAGTCGGTTTACAACTCCCAACTACACCGATATCAACAGGATGCCGCCGTCCAAGGTGAGTTGCATCAATATCAACTTGAATAATAGCAGCCTTATCTGGGTAGAATTGTGACCATGCAAAATCAGCACCTAACATTAAAAGTACATCACACTCTTTTATTGCGGTGGTTCCTGACTCAACGCCAAACATTCCTGTCATGCCAACATTGTAAGGGTTATCATATTCAACAAAATCTTTAGCTCTCGAAGTATGTACAATAGGCGATTTTAATTTATGAGCTAAAGCAATGAGCTCATCATGAGCTTCATAGACACCTTGACCTGCAAAAATAGTCACTTTATTATTTTTATTTAGCATACTGGCAATTTTGCTAAGTTCTTGATCTGATGGACGAATAATAGGGTGAGGATGATAAATTTTACGGTGGCTATTATCCTCCACTTTCTCTAAACTCACATTATACGGAATAACTAAAACGGCTACTCCTCGTTGGTTAATTGCTGTTTGAATGGCTGCTGTAGTGATTTCTCTTACTTGAGTAGGATCATTGATTTGCCGGCAAAATACAGAACAATTTTTATATAACGTTTCAAAATCAACTTCTTGTGGGAAATCTGTTCCTTGCTGTGAAGTAACAAGCTGGCTTGCTAACAAAATAACAGGAACTCGATTGCGTTGTGCTTCATAAATACCATTAATAAAATGCAAACTGCCTGGCCCACAAGAGCCAGCACAAGCAGTGATTTGATCGGTCAAATAAGCTTCAGCTCCTGCAGCAAAAGCACCAACTTCTTCATGACGAACATGCACCCACTGAATATCACTTCTTTTAATGGCTGAGGTGATGTGATTTAACGTATCACCCACAATACCATAGCAATGTTTAACACCCGCCTCAGCTAAAATATCAACTATAATTTGTGCTACTGTTTTTTTTGATGACATACTCTCTCCTCAAAAGTTCGCTCAATGACTTACCTCATCCGTATAAATTACACCCACTTTGAAATAACGCGAATAGCCTTTAAAATAAACAGCAAGAAATGCTAAAAACAAGCAATGAACAGAACGCTTATCTGCTTATTGCATAACAAACTTTGTGTGAAGATATTCCCTATTGCAATAAACCAAGGTATTATGTCGAAAATCTTCTCGAAACAATAGAGTGATATTCCGTGGAACAATCGCCATCTGGACATAATTTAATGTCATCGATTACAGCCTTTTTACCGAGCTCTTTTTCCCAATATTCGCCACTGATTACTGTCTGCTTATTATTGTTTATTGCAATTATGCTATTCTCATTGAGCAAATTAAGAATGGACATTATTGCATTACTGACAATTACAGCCATTACCATCACTGGCGTACTCACGCCATCAGAAGCATTAGCAGGCTTTAGTGATCCCAACATAATCCTAATTGCATTATTATTTATAATTGGAGAAAGCCTTGTAAGAACAGGTATCTCATACAAAATGAGCGAGTATATTCTTAAAATAGCAGGCAAAAACGATATCCGTATTATTATCTATATCATGTTAGGCGTTGCCTTGCTCGGCTCAGTAATGAGCTCAACAGGCGTTGTTGCTATTTTCATCCCTGTTGCTATCAGCATTGCTAATCACACTGGCATTCATGTAAAAAAATTAATGATGCCACTTTGTATTGCTGCTTTAATTAGTGGCATGATGACTTTAGTGGCCACAGCCCCCAACCTAGTTGTCAACAGTGAACTGAGCCACTTTAAACTAACTGAATTTGGTTTTTTTTCAATTACACCAATTGGTTTAGGTGTTTTAGCAGTTGGGATCATTTACTGTGTATTAACTCGAAATTGGTTACTCTCAGCGGAACAAGCCTCCCCCACCAATACCCAGCCACAAAGGCGAAAAATAACCGATTTAATTCGAGACTATAAATTAATTGGCCGTGCACACCGAGCACAAATACTCGCTGGCTCACCTTTTGTGGGGCGCACTATCGATGGTTTACATCTACGTAGTGAACACGGCGTAAATGTGATTGGTATTGAGCGCTGGCGAAAATTCCAAAAAGTACTAATCCCCGTTAATGGCTCAACTGAATTTCGTGAAAATGACATTCTATTACTTGACATGTCGCATTCTGAAGCCGACTACCGCACTTTTTTAACCACCAATAACCTTGAACCGAAAATATTACGTGGCGAATATTTTTCAGAACAAGTTAAAGAAGTCGGCATGGCCGAAGTTGCACTATTACCAGAATCAACATTATGTGGTAAAACACTCAATGAAATTAATTTTAGGGGAAAATATTTCTTAACTGTCATTGGCATCTGGCGCAATCATGCCCCTGTTGAAACCAACAACTTATTCCAAGAGCGCCTAGAAATGAGCGATACATTATTAGTGTGTGGTGACTGGGGATCGATCCAAAAACTACAAACACGAACAAGCGATTTTGTTGTATTAGATTACCCATCAGATATTGATGATGTCGCACCAGCAAGTTCACAGGCATATGCAGCATTAATTAATTTAGCCATAATGATTCTATTAATGGTTACAGGTATTGTACCAAATGTCGTAGCTGCACTCATTGCCTGCTTATTAATGGGTGCAACACGGTGCATTGACATGGCCAGCGCTTACCGAGCAATCCACTGGCCAACATTAATTTTAATCATTGGTATGATGCCCTTTGCACTAGCACTCAATAAAACAGGAGGGATATCACTTATATCCGCATGGCTCGAAATCCACCTGCGCCATTTTGGTCCTTATATGGTACTAACATTTATTTTTTTATTATGCTCAACAATTGGCTTATTTATATCCAATACCGCAACAGCCATTTTAATTGCACCAATTGCTATTGATTTAGCATTAAAATTTGGCTATTCGCCATACCCATTTGCTATGACGGTAGCCATTGCAACATCAGCGTCATTTATTACGCCAGTGTCTTCACCAATTAAAACCATGGTAGTAGCACCTGGAGGCTATAGCTTTGGAGATTTTGTCAAAATTGGCGTGCCATTAACGTTTTTGGTGATGGCAGTTGATATTGCACTAGTGCCAATATTCTTGCCATTTTAAAACTGAACGATTTTTTATTAAAAGCAAATGTGATATATGGAGAGTATTTAGTGTTGCTTTGTTTCGAGTATTTTGAGATTTGCTGATATAATAAGATATTGATGAGGGCTTCAGAAACCATACTAGCTTTTAAAATAAAGCATTTTTACCCTCAAAAAAAGTCAGAAAAAACATTGATTTTATTAAGTTTTTTAAGTGATTTATACTGCACTTGTTAACCTCTGTTCACGAGCGATCTAGTTTACGGCTCATTGTCAAGCAAACAACAAGCCTAAAAAAATAATAAAACCAACATAATTATTATTCATAAAGGCACTAAAACATTTGTTTCTATCTCGATTTTTTATTAGCCATTGTTGGTAAATAAGTAGTCCTATAACCAATAATAAAGCCATATAAAACATCAGCGATAACTGATTGATTAAACCAATAAATAACAAGCCAATAACAGATATTATCTGTAATAATCCAATAATTAATTTATCATAATTGCCAAATAAAATAGCTGTGGATTTGATGCCAATTTTTATATCATCATTACGATCAACCATCGCATATTGGGTATCGTAAGCAATTGTCCAACAGATATTAGTCAAGAAAAGTATCCAGCACGTTAAGGGGAACTGTTCAATGGTTGCTGCATATACCATCGGAATACTCCAACTAAATGCGAGGCCTAAGGTGACTTGTGGTAAATGGGTGTAACGCTTCATGAAAGGGTAAATGAGTGCGGTAAGTAACGCAAAGCAAGCAATTAGCCATGACAGCTTATTTAAATTTAATAATAAACAAAGCGCTATCAGTAATAAGACCAATAGCGTCCATAGTGCGTTTTTTTCGGTTAATGCACCTCGAGCAAGGGGGCGGTTTTTTGTTCGCTCAACGTGTGCATCAAAGTGGCGATCGGCATAATCATTCACGACACAACCTGCCGAGCGCATAACAAACACGCCAAGCACAAAAATAATAGTAATATAAGTAGATGGATGACCCGTAAGCCAAATAGCCCAAAGTGTGGGCCAGAGTAAAAGCAATGATCCAATTGGCTTATCCAATCGCATGAGTTGTAAATAAGCTAACATTAATAATATCTATTTTAAATAAATCATAATAGCGATTATACCGATTACGCTAAAAGCTGCAATGTTATGGTATGGCAAGTTATACCCAATGAGTGATGCCAATGAATATTTGCCCAAAATAACCACATTAGATTGAATCGGTTTGCGTAAGATGTTAATCACAGCATGTGTAAATATTGCTCAGCAATTACCGCTAACGCTTGATAAAATGGGCTAATCTGGCTTTTCTGTAGCTTTTTTAAATAGGCTGATGACCAACTTAACAAATGTTCATCAATTAATTGTTTTGCCGTTACATGGTGATTATTTTCCAACAACATAGCGTATGCCATAAGCATTAATCCAAATTGATCTTCTGGCTCGTTTATTCCTGTATTGAGTTTTACCCCATGTTGTTGCAGAAATTGACGATAGCTTTCTAGTGATTTTCCTAGCAATAGGTTTTCTTTATCCAAATAAAATGAACCCCACGGGGGTACAGGCATTGTTCCCTGTCCTTCAAATAATAATGAAAATTGGTAATTAAGATCTGGATTATCAATTTGATTAGCTAATATATGGCACTGCTCATAAATAAGGATAGAATCTTTCCATGGGGCTAAATGGTTAATATGTAATAAGGCCTGCGTTAATGATGTAGTAACTTTACTATTGGGTGGATAATAAAGAAACATACCAAGTAGTTTGGCTAATGTGATAGAAACTAACTTATCCAAATAAATATCTCCTTAGAACGATTCTATCAGTTAGTTACACTGATACCCCCCCAAAAAAACCCGTGGTAATTATGACATATTACTTATACTTCTTCAGGATTAAGTATTTTACCTAAGGTATCGCCAGACATCTTAGCTTGTGCATGGGGTTTTATTACAATATTGGGCTTAGTGAGCTGTGAGCTTGGTAGTGGTGCAATATCGCATTGTTCGCCATAGTGCTGGCGTAGCGTTTCAATTTCATCAAAATCTAAAGCTCGCTGTGGGCATGACTCAACACAAACAGGCTTTAATCCCTCGGCAACACGTTCATAACAACCATCACATTTTGACATGACCTTTTTTTGATAATCAAATTGTGGTGCTCCATATGGACAGTGGGTTTCACAATTTCGGCACCCCATGCAAATGTCTTGATTAACAACCACTAAGCCATCTTGTGAACGTTTATGCATTGCCCCCGTTGGGCAACTCTGCACACAAGCAGGTTGTTCGCAATGATTACATGCGATAGACAAATAATAGGTAAAAGTATCATTTTGCCAAAGATTATCAACTTGCTGCCAACGACCACCACCATATTCATAAACACGGCGAAAACGGACGCCTAAAGCATTATCTTTTTCATCTTTACAACTCACTTGGCAAGTTTTACAACCCGTACATTTTGAAGAATCAATATAAAATCCATATTGCATTTTTATTATCCGTCCTTTTATTTATAACGCTAAACACGTATCTGATACTGGTTTGACATCAACCAAGTTGGTATGCTGTGGATTTGCTTTAGCAAGCACCGTTGGACGCAATGATGTTAAACGATTAATGCAACCGCCAATATCAACCCCTTCAGCATTATTTTTTGCCCACATTCCTTGGGGAATCGCAACAACACCTGGTAATATCCTTGGCGTAACTTTAGCAACAATATGCAACCGACCGCGATCGTTATAAACTTCAACTAATTGTCCATGTTTTATTTGCCGTTGTTCAGCATCAAATGGATTAATCCAAATACGGTTAGCGACAGCTTCACGCAATTGTGGTAAATTACTGTAAGTAGAATGGCATTGCCCTTTGGTATGAAATCCAATAAGTTGCAACGGGTATTGTTGACGTTTAGATTTATCTTCACTGCCTTCAATCGCTGGTAAATAGGCAGGAATAGGATACAGCACATCTTGCACATCAAGTTCCCATTCATTGGCAATGTTCGCTAACGTTTCTGAATAGATTTCTATTTTTCCTGACGGGGTAGTTAATGGATTTTTAATGGGATCATCTCTAAAAGCTTTTAATCCAATTTGGCTATCACTATCGACAAGTTTGCGATCGATAATCCCCATGCCATCGGTATCAGCAAAAGGCGGTAAATGCGGATCACGTTTTCGCAATTGTTCATAACAATGTGCTATCCACTGCTCTTGAGTACGACCTTCGGTAAATTTGTCTTTTACCCCCATTTTCTCAGACAATTCGCTTAATACATCATAAACAGGGCGGCTTTCCCAAAGCGGTTTAATAGCACTTTGCATACGGATAAGGTAACAATATGCCCCAGATGAATAAGAATTATTAATCAAATCATTATTCTCAACCGATGACACATCAGGTAATAATAAATCAGCATACTTAGCTGATGCCGTCATATGTGTATCCCAAACAAGAATAAATTCACATTTTAACTCATCTTGCAAAATCTGGTGAGTACGATTGAGATCTGAATGTTGATTTCCCAGTACATTACCCGCATAATTCCAGATAAATTTGATTCCCACATCCAATTTATCTTTACCTTTAAGGTAGGCATTTTTAGCAGTCATGCTTGGTCCATCTTCAATCGCTTTCGTCCACAAAAAGAAAGGAATACTGGTTTTTATTGGATTCGGTAAATTAAAGTTAGGTATAGGATAAACAACGCTCCCACCCCAAGTTCCAATGTTAGTGCCTGGTTTACCAAATTGCCCCGTAATAATTGGTAAGATCATAATGGCTCGCGCGGTATGTTCACCATTTTGCCAACGTTGCACACCATAACCTTGCGAAATCCAAGCAGCTTTAGCATCAACAATATCCATAGCGAGCTTACGAATTTGTGTTGCTGAAATACCTGTTTTTTTAGCTGCCCATTCTGGTGTTTTAGGTGTTCTGTCATAGCCTAAACCTAAAAGGTAAGACTTATAATCACTATAAGGCGGTGCACTATCAGGCAAAGAATCGGCATTCCACCCAATACAGTATTGATTAAGCATATCCTCATCAATACGATCTTGCTCAAGTAATGTATAGCCTATTGCCGCAACTAATGCCGCATCAGTACCGGGAATAATCGGGATCCACTCAGCATTATACGCCACCACGCTTTCGCTACGACGAGGATCAATAATAATCACCCTTGCATGACTTTGCGCTAATGCATGAAAAAGCTCGGTAACTTGCCCACCGCCTGACATTCGAGTTTCGGCAATGTTATGTCCAAACATAACCACTAAATCAGAATGCTTGATCTGATCCAGTAAAGATTCTTTAGCATGACCAAACAAATAAGGCCGAATAGCTGAAATCTGGCCGCTAGAATAATCACCATGGTAATTTAAATGGCCACCAATGATACTTAAAAAACGCTGACATGCATTACGCCCTGAAAGATTAGCGCCGGTTGTTCCTGAGCCATATTGGTAATAAATTGCTTCATTGCCATATTGATTAATCGTATATTTAAGTTTATTTGCAAGTAAATTAATTGCTTCATGCCACGAAATACGTTTAAATTTACCTTCACCACGTTTACCAATTCGTAACATTGGGTACTTTAAGCGAGCAGGATCATAAGTTCGCCAACGAACCGCTCTGCCTCGAAGGCAAGGACGAATTTGGTGCAACCCAAAGACGGAATCATTTACCCCATCTTCTGACGCTATTTTAGTAATAATATCGTTTTTTACATGGACTTTTAAAGGACAACGGCTACCGCAGTTAACTAAACACGCACTATAAATAATCTTTTCTTTATGAATAGGGTGAGGATGAAAAACTGGGCTATGAGTAACTACGATGTCAGATTTGGCGTCGGTAAAGGGCAGTTGTATTTTACTGGTTATTGCTACTACGTCACTGATTGTTATTGTTTTTTGTGAAAAAGTGTATCGACTTATTTTATTTTTTAATTTACTCACATGTTTCCCTGATATTTATATGGGATCAGTTGATAATAATACTAAAAGGTGAATAAATAAACTAAAACGGAAATAAATTAGCCACTAATGTTTACTAGTATCGAGGTCACTGTCCATCTTTCTCAACAGTTTTTTTAAATATAATCCATTAATATGAAAGACTTTTATTATTCCTTTATAAAATAACAGATCTTATGTGTAGTTTACTAAACTTGACGGCTCACGCCGTCAATAGTGATGTTAATTTCAGCAACGTAACCCCCTCTTTTTAAGGCGTTACACATGCCGTTATAGCGTAAGCATAAGGGCCATTATTTAAACGAACACCTCCAGATGCATCAACACCAAACTTATCAGCAGCCCAATATTCATCATCGAGCCAATCGTCGCCTCTACCCGACCCATAAGTAAAATCACCCCACTCATTAAATAACCCCCCTATCCACCTTTCACCACTTTTGTAGCTAACTTGGCGAAGGTTATAATTTCCTTGCCCTGGCACCCCCCAATGCCAATCAGAGCTATTCGCATTGGTGTAATCCCCAACACTCGGTATACGATAACGACTTCCTAAACTATCGCAGAATATTTGAGCTTCATCATAAGAGCCGTCACCAGAATCATCTGGATTTGCTAGATACCAACGTTCTATCTTAAAGCTATACAATAACTGGCTGTGGTTACTGTCGGCGTAAAGTTTAAATAATGAGGGACTAAATTTCTTTTTATCCGAGGCTTTACTTGGCCCCTTTAACGTTATTTTTAACTCACTGTTTTCAGTGCTTAATAATAATGTCGCTGAGTTACTACCACTGACGGCTGAAACGGTTGTGCCATTAGCATCAATGACCTGTTCTGGCGTGACACCGCCTAACCCTAAATGAAAACTGAGCCCATTTGAACCCGTTGTCGGAAAGTTTTCCTCTGGAATATGGCTATTTACCACCAGAAAACCTAACCCTCGCACCCAGTTTGGCCCCTCCCCACCACCATATCTAGCTGGTGGGCTTGCATAACAAGTGCGCACTCCATTTTTCGCTTTTAAATAGTAAGTTTGACTCACATGATCGAAATCCCTTGCCTTTGGTATGCCATATTGAGTTGACAGTTGAGCATCATCTATGGAAAGTGTTAACACATACAAAGAGCAAAGGTCTAATTTATCTGTAGAATGGCTCTTAACGATACGGGTAAGATAATCACTATTTCGATCATACAAAAAAGCATCTAAAGTACCTGTTATATTGCCATAACTATCCCCATCATCATCCAACAAATTATTGCCACCGATTATCTTGCTTAATTCAATAACTGAATAATTGTCCATCTTGGGAATGGGGACTAATGTTTGAATACCATCAAACGAATCTGCATTACTCGGCAATTCAATTGTATAATAATTATCCACAACCGTAGCATTTGGATAGAAATTTGACTCCCCATTTTTAGGCACATACTCACGCCCATCGGATAGTCTGATGCCTAATAGCGCTTGAATATTGCCTTTGGTGACACCACCATCAAAAGTAAGATAGGGAGCGCTCCCATGTATCACTTGTGTTGTTGTGGCTGATAATGCACTGGCATAATGAATATGGCACGTAATTAAAAATAGGCTTAATATAAAATGACGCAATATCGCCTTTACGTTATAACAATACGATTTAAGTAAAACACATACAGAAGAAAATGTTGAAACAAAAAATAAAATAACAAGATACTGATAATTATAGCTTGACTGCCACCGCTGGTAAGTGATTATTTTTAACATTTTTATTTCCTTCCCATATATTCATATTAGTATTTTATTAACAATCATTGATATTAACGCCTCAAACTTGTGCCATTAAATAATGATAGTTAAATTGGATTATAAATGCTTTTGTCTATTTTATTAGCAATATTTTTCTTATTTATTAATAAATTTTATAACTTAACGTTGTCTATTTAAGTTTATTAGATTTGATGATGATTTGATTAACTACCTTTACCATTGACCTTGGTCTTATTTATGAAAGGTTGTTATAATAAGCCCATTTATTCGGATAAATAGAAACATTATGCCACAACCCACTTATAACGCCGTTGATATTGAAGTATTAAAAGGCCTTGATCCTGTTCGCCATCGCCCTGGAATGTACACTGACACAAGTCGTCCAAATCATTTAGGGCAAGAAGTCATTGATAATAGTGTTGATGAAGCGATCGCTGGCCATGCTCGTAAAATCAAAGTGACACTTTATGAAGATAACTCATTAGAAGTTATCGACGATGGTCGAGGTATGCCTGTTGATATTCACCCAGAAGAAGGCGTGCCAGCCGTTGAGCTATTACTTTGTCGTTTACACGCTGGTGGTAAATTTTCTAACAAGAATTACCAATTTTCGGGCGGTTTACACGGTGTCGGCATTTCAGTTGTCAATGCATTATCAAAACGCGTTGATGTTACTGTTCATCGTGACGGGCAAGTGTATGAAATCGCGTTTGAAAATGGCAACAAAGTTGAGGATCTACACGTTACTGGCACTTGTGGGCGCCGCAATACAGGCACCAAAGTCCATTTTTGGCCAGACGAAAAATATTTTGATTCACCAAGATTTTCTGTTCCTCGATTGTCTCATTTATTAAAAGCCAAAGCAGTGCTGTGCCCAGGGCTTGAAATTATCTTTAAAGATAAAATTAACAATACTGAGCAACGTTGGTGTTATCAAGACGGTCTAAAAGACTATTTAATGGAATCTGTTAGTGGTTACTCACTATTACCCGATACCCCCTTTACTGGCAACCATATTGGTGAAACGGAAGCGGTAGAATGGGCGCTACTTTGGTTACCCGAAGGTGGAGATCTATTGACCGAAAGTTACGTTAACTTAATCCCAACCGTTCAAGGCGGTACACATGTTAATGGTTTACGCCAAGGATTGTTAGATGCTATGCGTGAGTTTTGTGAATTCCGCAATTTATTACCACGAGGCTTAAAATTAACTGCCGATGATATTTGGGAACGCTGTGCTTATGTGATTTCGGTCAAAATGCAAGAGCCGCAATTTGCAGGTCAAACTAAAGAGCGCTTATCTTCACGGCAATGTGCAGCTTTTGTTTCGGCTATTGTGAAAGATGCATTTAGTCTTTGGCTAAATCAAAATGTACAATTAGCCGAATTACTAGCCGAAATGGTCATTTCGAGTGCGCAAAAACGCTTAAAGGCGTCTAAAAAAGTTATCCGCAAAAAATTAACCAGTGGACCTGCTTTACCGGGTAAATTGGCGGATTGTTCATCGCAAGATTTAAGCCGTACTGAGCTTTTTTTAGTGGAAGGGGATTCTGCCGGTGGTTCAGCCAAACAAGCGCGAGACCGTGAGTTTCAAGCCATTATGCCACTTAAAGGTAAGATTTTAAATACTTGGGAAGTGTCATCTGACGAGGTGCTTGGATCACAAGAAATTCATGATATTTCGGTTGCTATCGGTATCGATCCAGATAGTGATGATTTGAGCCAGTTACGTTATGGCAAAATCTGTATTTTAGCCGATGCCGATTCTGATGGACTACATATTGCCACTTTACTTTGTGCGTTATTTGTTCGTCATTTCCGCACCATGATTGAACATGGGCATGTCTTTGTTGCGATGCCACCACTTTATCGTATTGATTTGGGTAAAGAAGTTTATTACGCGCTTGATGAAGAAGAAAAAGAAGGTATTTTAGAGCAACTTAAACGCAAAAAAGGTAAGCCAAATGTACAACGTTTTAAAGGTTTAGGGGAAATGAACCCTCTGCAACTACGAGAAACGACAATGGATCCCAATACGCGCCGTTTAGTACAGCTATCGCTTGATGATAGTGAGCAAACGATGGCATTAATGGATATGTTACTTGCCAAAAAACGCGCAGAAGATCGCCGCGAATGGCTACAAGAAAAAGGCGATCAAGTTGAACTTGATGTCTAACAAACAGAATGATTTAGAGGAACAATAATGAGTGAGATAACTCATGACGGAGTAGAAGTCCAGTCGCTACGTACCTTTACCGAAAGCGCCTATTTAAACTACTCAATGTATGTCATTATGGATCGCGCACTACCGTTTATTGGTGACGGCCTTAAACCCGTGCAACGACGCATTGTCTATGCCATGTCAGAGCTAGGTCTAAATGCTCAAGCAAAATTTAAAAAATCAGCACGTACCGTAGGTGATGTGCTTGGTAAATATCATCCGCATGGTGATAGTGCCTGTTATGAAGCTATGGTACTGATGGCACAACCATTTTCATATCGCTATCCATTAGTTGATGGACAAGGTAACTGGGGGGCGCCAGATGATCCTAAATCATTTGCCGCTATGCGTTATACCGAATCTCGCTTATCGAAATATGCTGAATTATTATTAGGTGAGTTAGGGCAAGGAACGGTTGATTATACACCAAACTTTGATGGTACTTTACAAGAGCCAAAAATGTTGCCAGCCAGACTACCGAATATTTTATTAAATGGTACAACGGGTATTGCCGTTGGTATGGCAACCGATATTCCTCCACATAATATTCGTGAGGTGGCAAATGCGGCAATTATGCTGGCAGACAATCCAAATGCAACTTTAAGCGAAGTAATGGCTCACATACAAGGGCCTGATTTTCCGACCGAAGCTGAGATTATTACGCCACCTGATGATATCGCGAAAATCTATAAAACAGGGCGTGGCTCAATTCGTATGCGTGCGGTTTGGAAAAAAGAGGATGGAGATATTGTGATTACAGATCTCCCTCATCAAGTGTCAGGCGCTAAAATCCTAGAACAAATTGCTTCTCAAATGCGAGCTAAAAAGCTACCTTTAATTGAAGATTTACGCGATGAGTCGGATCACGAAAATCCAACTCGTTTAGTGATTGTGCCACGTTCAAATCGAGTCGATTTAGAACAAGTGATGAATCATCTATTTGCAACCACCGATCTCGAAAAAAGTTACCGCGTTAATATGAATATGATTGGGCTTGATAACCGCCCGTCAGTCAAAGGCTTGATTGAGATTCTTACTGAATGGCTAGAGTATCGTAAAAATACTGTTACGCGTCGCTTAAATTATCGTTTAGATAAAATATTAAAAAGACTGCACATTCTTGATGGTTTATTGATTGCATTTTTGAATATTGACGAAGTGATTGAAATTATTCGCCATGAAGATGAGCCTAAAAAAGAGCTGATTAACCGTTTTGCCTTAACCGACATTCAAGCCGAGGCAATTTTAGAACTAAAACTACGCCAATTAGCCAAACTTGAAGAAGTGCGCATTAAAGGCGAACAGAGTGATCTTGCAAAAGAGCGCGATCACTTGCAAGCCTTGTTATCTTCGCCTAAAAAACTGAGTAACCTGATTAAAAAAGAGTTACAAGAAGATGCCGAAAAATATGGTGACAAACGTCGCTCACCCATGGTTCAACGTAGTGAAGCAAAAGCAATGAGTGAGCAAGAATTAACACCATCAGAGCCTGTTACCGTGATTTTATCCGAAATGGGCTGGGTAAGAACGGCAAAAGGTCACGATATCGATCCTGCTGGTTTAAGCTATAAAGCAGGTGATAATTTTAAAGCAGCCGCTAAAGGTAAAAGCAATCAACCCGTTATCTTTTTCGATTCAACTGGTCGCAGTTATGCTATCGAGCCAAACACATTACCATCGGCTAGAAGTCAAGGTGAACCATTAACGGGAAAATTAGCGCTCCCCGCTAACGCAACGGTTGAACATATAGTGATGAGCCAAGAGGATAATCAAAAATTGTTACTTGCTTCAAGCGCTGGGTATGGCTTTATTTGTAAATTTAGTGATTTAGTTGCTCGTAATCGTAATGGTAAGGCGATTATCAATTTACCGAAAGAGGCAAAAATACTTGCACCAATTGAAATTACATCTGAAGATAGCTTACTACTATCTATTACTCAAGCTGGGCGAATGCTCATCTTTCCTGTAAAAGATCTACCTGAACTTGCTAAAGGCAAAGGGAATAAAATTGTATCTCTTGCAGGTGCTGATGATAGCCTTGCTTATCTACTATTAATTACACCAGAAACATCGATAACCTTATATGTCGGTAAACGCAAACTTACGTTAAACCCTGTTGATTTACAAAAATTTAGGGCAGAACGCGCACGTAAAGGAAGCACCTTACCACGGGGTTTACAAAAAATAGATCGAATTGAGGTAAACAAATAATGTCTTTTATCTGGACAATGATCACCGGCTTTGTATTAAGCCTTATATTAAAAACGGGGTGGGGCTTTATACTAGGGCTATTTGTTGGACCAATGCTTTACCAAACTTTTTGTAATAAATTGACCGAACAAAAAACCAAAGCAAATCCAGAACTTTACTTAACGGTGGTTTTTGAAGTGCTAGGCCATTTAAGTAAAGCGAAAGGCGTTGTCACACAAGATGATATAAATCTTGCAAGCCAATTTATGGATAGACTACAACTTAATAGTAGCAGCCGAAAACTTGCCCAAGACTCATTTAATCGTGGCAAGGCCAGTAATTACCCGCTACGATCACGCCTTCAAGAGCTTTATACTCAATACCGTTTTAGACGCAACGTATTAAATATTTTTTGTGAACAGTTGATTCAAGCAGCATTAGTCGATGGTGTGTTGGATGATAAAGAACAACAAATCCTGTTGATAGTGGCAGATGAATTAAATATTTCTCATCAAAAAATGGCACTATATATCCAAATGATGATGGGCAGTTACCATTTCCACCAAAATAATTACAGCTACCAACAAAATCAACGTAGCCAGCACCAATATGATCAATATCAACGCAATAATAATAACTATGGCGGTTACCAAAATCGCTCATCACAATCAGATCTACAAAATGCTTACAAAATATTAGGCGTTAAATCTACCGCCGAAATTCCCGAAATCAAAAGGGCTTATCGAAAATTAATGAATGAACATCATCCCGATAAATTAGTTTCAAAGGGCTTACCTAAAGAGATGCTAGAAGCAGCTAAAAAACGTGCGCAAGAAATCCAAGCCGCTTATGATCTTATCAAAACGTCTCGTGGTTTTAAATAGAGACGTTTATCATGATGCATTGGCGCTCAATCCTGCGAATTATCGGGTTATTAATTGCCCTGTTATCGGTATTTATGTTGCTACCAGCACTTGTTGCTTTAATCTATCGTGATGGTGCTGGCGCAATCTTTGTGCGATCGTTTTTTGCCGCATTGATATTAGGCTGTTTATTATGGCTACCAAATCGCCACCATCGCCATGAACTGAGCACGCGTGAAGGCTTTTTTATCGTCGTACTATTTTGGGTGGTGTTAGGTACAATCGGCGCATTTCCGTTTATTTTTGACACACATATTAATTTAAATTTAACTAACGCCTTTTTTGAATCATTCTCAAGCCTAACAACAACTGGCGCAACAACCATTGTTAAATTAGATCACCTACCTAAAGCCCTGCTTTTTTATCGGCAATTACTACAATGGCTTGGTGGTATGGGGATTATCGTTTTAGCTGTCGCCATTTTACCATTATTGGGTGTTGGGGGAATGCAACTTTACCGAGCAGAGATTCCCGGTCCACAAAAAGATAGCAAAATGCGCCCTCGTATTGCCGAAACGGCTAAAACACTTTGGTCAATTTATATTTTACTGACCACGCTTTGTGCTGTTTGTTTATGGGCAGCTGGAATGAATGCCTTTGATGCCATTTCACATAGCTTTTCAACAATATCGATGGGTGGATTTTCAACGCATGACAATAACCTTGCTTATTTTAATAGTGCTACAATCAATTACATTATCACCCTGTTTTTAATCTTATCAGGTTGTAACTTTGCTCTACATTTTGCCGCATTAAACGGATTTTCTATTAAGGTTTACTGGCGAGATCAAGAATTTAGAACGTTCATCTTTATTCTCATTGTGCTAATTGCAATCTGTGCATTTGGTATTTATTTTTACCAATCAGAGCGAAAACTCAGTATAGATAAGATAGTATTACAAGTTGTATCGATAGTTGCCACCGTTGGTTTTACTGTGGATGATATCAATACATGGCCATCATCATTACCCATCTTTTTGTTATGCGCATCATTTATTGGTGGCTGTGCAGGTTCAACAGGTGGTGGTTTAAAAGTGGTTCGCGTACTACTTTTATTTATGCAAGGATCCCGCGAACTTAAACGCTTAATTCACCCCAATGCCATCTATACTTTAAAATTAAATAATCGAGTGGTTCCAGAACGAATTATCGAAGCAGTTTGGGGCTTTTTTTCGGCCTATACCTTAGTGTTTTTAGTTAGCCTATTTATTATTATGGCAACAAGTATTGATGCCACTGACTCTTTTTATATTGTGGCCTCATCACTCAATAACTTAGGTGTTGGTCTCGGTAGTGTCAGTGATAACTTTGCTAACGTCAGTAATATCGTTAAATGGGTGATGGTGGTTGATATGTTATTTGGCCGATTAGAAATATTTACTTTATTAGTTTTATTCACCCCAACGTTTTGGCGAAGCTGATTTTATACTAAAACACATGCTTTCCTGAAAATTTTTGACAAAATACACAAATTTACAAATATTTTATTGATTATTTAGCCAATTACAGACAGAATTACTGGGCAGCATGTGCTGTATTTATTAGAGGTAATCACCTGACATATGGAATGGATCATGGATCCTACAATCTGGATTGGCTTATCCACTCTGGTTGTACTTGAAATCGTCCTTGGTATTGATAACATTGTTTTTATTGCCATTCTTGCCGAGAAACTTCCACCCCATCAACGAGACAAAGCCCGCATTACAGGCCTTGCCTTTGCATTAATTACCCGAGTGTTATTATTAATGTTCACGGGTTGGTTAGTTACACTCACTACACCATTATTTTCAATATCTGGAATCAACTTTAATGCACGCCAACTGATTATGTTAATCGGGGGGATATTTTTACTATTTAAAGCCACAATGGAGCTCAATGAGCGCCTTGAAGGTGCGTCACACGAAGACGGAAAACCGAAAAAAACCTCTCACTTTTGGACTGTTGTAGCCCAAATAGTCGTACTTGATGCGGTGTTCTCACTTGATTCGGTGATTACCGCTGTGGGAATGGTTGAACATATTCCTGTGATGATTATTGCTGTTTGCATCGCCATTGGCATTATGATGGTGGCAAGTAAACCATTGGCTTATTTTGTCAACGCTCACCCAACGATTGTCATTCTCTGCTTGAGCTTCTTATTAATGATTGGCTTTAGCCTAGTTGCCGAAGGTTTTGGTTTTATGATTCCAAAAGGTTATTTGTATGCCGCAATTGGATTCTCAATTATGATTGAGTTTTTCAACCAATTAGCCATTTTTAACCGCCGCAAAGCATTAAATAAAAAACCATTACGTGAACGCACTGCCGAAGCAATTTTACACTTATTAAAAGGTGATGCAGAAGAAGATCCCGATACCCACACCATTGATGTGGTGTCAGATGCCAATAAAAAAGTCTCGGTATTTAATCATCAAGAACTGAGCATGGTTGAGCGAGTGCTTGGCCTAGCGCAACGTTCCGTCAGTAGTATCATGACATCTAGGCTTGATGTTGATATGGTTAATATCAATGATAATCGAGATGTCATCATAAAAGAAATTTTTGATAATCCTCATTCACGCTTAGTAGTCACGGATAATGACTCGATTGATGAACCATTAGGCATTATCCAAGTTAATGATCTTTTAAAAGATGTGCTACAAAGTAAAGCACCAATCGATATTCACTCACTTATCAAACAACCTTTAATCTTTCCAGAAACGGTATCGTTACTGGTTGCACTAGAACAATTTAAAAAGGCTAAAACCCATTTTGCTTTCGTGGTTGATGAATTTGGTTCAATGCAAGGGGTTGTCTCGGTGACAGACATTATTGAAACCATTGCAGGCGATTTCCCAACAGAAGAAGAGGAAATTGATGCTAAACATGATATTCAATGCTTAGATGATAATAGCTGGATTGCGAATGGTTATATTCCAGTTGAGGAACTCATTCGTTTTGTACCAATACCGATTGATGATAAGCGCGAATATCATACCTTGGCAGGACTGTTAATGGAAAAAGCGCAGCATTTACTCAATGTTGGCGAAACCATTCAAATTGGCGATTATCTATTTGAAGTAGCCGAAATAGAAAGCCACAGAATTCTGAAAGTAAAAATTACGTTAAATAAACTCGATTCTGGCGCATTGTAATACAGTATAGCCAGAATAACGCTTGACCAAAATAAATAACTGGCAATAATAATGTGGCAACACCTCTGAAGATGTGGAGCAATAACTCCTCATCTTTTTTATTTTTACTTTTTGGTAAAAAAGCTAGCACTGTTTATCAACATTTATGATTACTTATCAATCCAATTAGGCCTTAACTTATGAATTCAATATTCGAAAAACTGTTTCAATTGAAAGAAAAAAAAACAACTATCGGTACGGAAATAATTGCAGGATGTACAACCTTTCTTACTATGGTGTATATCATCTTCGTTAATCCATCCATTTTATCAGCAACCGGTATGGATAAATCTGCGGTATTTGTACTAACTTGTGTAATTACTGCGTTGGCGACGATTTTAATGGGCCTATTTGCTAACTTACCAATAGCACTTGCACCAGCAATGGGGCTTAACGTCTTTTTTGCCTATGGCATGTGTGGTGCAATGGGCTATTCTTGGCAAATTGGTATGGGCGCCATATTTTGGGGTTCTTTAATCTTTTTTATGTTGTCACTCTTTAAAGTCCGCCACTGGTTAATTGAACATATTCCACAATGTTTACGTATAGGTATTAGTGCCGGTATTGGACTATTTATTGCTTTTATGGGCTTTCAAAACATGGGTATTGTGGTTGCTTCACCTTCCACACTCTTAACGATGGGGAATATCTTATCGCTTAAAGTCCTATTAGGATCACTAGGTTTTTTCATCATTGTTATTTTAGCGGCTCGCAACTTTCATGCTGCGGTATTAATTTCGATTTTAGTTGTGACATTACTGGCACTATGGCTAGATCCTAATATCAGTTACCAAGGTATTGTATCTATGCCACCAAGTGTGACCAGCGTTGTTGGTCATGTTGATCTAGCAGGTTCGCTTAATATCGGCATTATGGGTGTTATTTTTTCTGTGATGATTGTCAGCCTATTCGACTCATCGGGCACCATTTTAGCATTAACCGATAAAGCCGGAATTAGCGACGAAAAAGGCCGATTCCCTAAAATGCGTCAAGCGCTATTAATTGATAGCTTTAGCTCTTCTTTAGGGGGATTATTTGGTACATCATCAGTATTAACCTATATCGAAAGTTCGGCTGGTATTTCAGTCGGTGGTCGCACAGGCTTAACAGCTGTGGTAGTCGGTATATTATTCTTAGCCGTGGCCTTTTTATCGCCACTAGCCCATTTAGTACCAAGTTATGCAACTTCAGGCGCCCTTATCTTTGTTGGCATTTTAATGGTTTCAAGCTTGGTTAAAGTTAAGTGGCCTGATTTAACCGAGGCAACACCAGCATTTATCACCGCAATCATGATGCCTTTTGCCTTTGCTATTACAGAAGGTGTTGCACTAGGCTTTATCTCTTACGTAGTGCTAAAAACCTTTACAGGTAAATTTAAAGAGCTCAATCTTTGCGTAATTATTTTTGCGTTACTATTTGCTTTAAAATTTATCTTTATCGATCATCATTAAAACAACTCCCCATTGTGACTTGCAATGGGGAATAAGCATTTGTCAAAACGGCTAATACAGATATTGATCTATTTTTGCTTATGAATATCAGTATAAAAACCTACCCTCTTTTCATTAAAAAAATGATGACCTTCAATAAGAATTAAACTCTAGATCAAACACTTAATATTAGCAAAAACTTGACATTATTTCCCCTGGGGTCTAGAATCTTGCGACCCAAAACTTATATACATAGGTTTTGGTCTACAGTTATTAATTACGTATCTAAAAAGCAATTTTAAATTTATTTTAATTAATCAGGAGCTTATTAATGGCAACAATTAATCAGCTGGTACGCAAACCAAGAGCACTAAAGGAAGCGAAAAGTAACGT
Source organism: Gilliamella sp. Nev6-6 (assembly GCF_001690605.1). Taxonomy (NCBI): domain Bacteria; kingdom Pseudomonadati; phylum Pseudomonadota; class Gammaproteobacteria; order Orbales; family Orbaceae; genus Gilliamella; species Gilliamella sp. Nev6-6. The sequence goes on from NZ_LZHP01000018.1 coordinate 96,437, forward strand.
CCCTGCCCTTGAAGCATGCCCGCAAAAACGCGGTGTTTGTACTCGTGTTTACACAACTACACCGAAAAAACCAAACTCAGCATTACGTAAAGTGTGTCGTGTACGTTTAACTAACGGTTTTGAAGTAACTTCTTATATCGGTGGTGAAGGTCACAACTTACAAGAGCACAGTGTAATTTTAATCCGTGGTGGTCGTGTTAAAGACTTACCAGGTGTGCGTTACCACACTGTTCGCGGTGCATTAGACTGCGCAGGTGTTAAAGATCGCAAACAAAGCCGTTCTAAATACGGTGTTAAACGACCTAAAGCTTAATGGAACTCCGTTAAGTAAGGCCAAACTATATAATTCCATTTAACTCATTTGAGTTTTGGGTAAACCTGAAAAATTTATAACATATAAACGGAGTATTCCAATGCCACGTCGTCATGTTGTCGGTCAAAGAAAAATTCTTCCTGATCCGAAGTTCGGTTCAGAGTTACTGGCGAAATTTGTAAATATTTTAATGATAGATGGTAAAAAATCTATCGCAGAATCAATCGTATATTCGGCTCTTGATAAATTAGCTGAGCGTAGTGGAAAAGACCACTTAGCAGCTTTCGAAGTTGCATTAGATAACGTAAGACCAACTGTAGAAGTTAAGTCTCGTCGCGTTGGTGGTTCTACATACCAAGTTCCTGTTGAAGTGCGCCCTGTTCGTCGTAATGCACTTGCAATGCGTTGGATTGTAGATGCTGCACGTAAACGTGGCGATAAATCAATGGCTCTACGCCTTGCGAATGAACTTATGGATGCTTTTGAAAACAAAGGTACCGCTGTGAAAAAACGCGAAGATGTTCATCGTATGGCTGAAGCTAATAGAGCGTTTGCACACTATCGTTGGTAATCAAGTTATTTACACAAATAACTTGAATTAAGACTGATTGTCCTTATCTGCTTTCAGTCTACTTAAATGATATTTTGTTAAGCAAACGATTCTAAATAGAGGATTAATATGGCTCGTACAACCCCCATAGCACGTTACCGTAATATTGGTATCAGTGCGCATATTGACGCAGGTAAAACAACAACAACTGAACGTATTTTGTTTTACACTGGCGTAAGTCACAAAATTGGTGAAGTTCATGATGGCGCAGCGACCATGGACTGGATGGAACAAGAACAAGAACGTGGTATTACTATCACATCTGCAGCAACAACTGCATTCTGGTCTGGTATGGGTCAACAATTTGAACCACACCGCATCAACATTATCGACACCCCGGGACACGTTGACTTCACAATCGAAGTTGAGCGTTCTATGCGTGTACTTGATGGTGCAGTTATGGTTTATTGTGCTGTAGGCGGTGTTCAACCACAATCAGAAACAGTATGGCGCCAAGCAAATAAATATAAAGTTCCACGTATCGCATTTGTAAACAAAATGGACCGTATGGGTGCTAATTTCTTACGTGTTGTTGATCAAATCAAAACCCGTTTAGCCGCCGTTCCTGTTCCTTTAGTTTTACCAATCGGTGCAGAAGAAGCATTTACTGGTGTGGTTGATTTACTTAAACGTAAAGCAATCAACTGGAATGATGCCGACCAAGGCGTAACATTCACTTACGAAGATGTACCAGCAGATATGGTTGAGCAAGTTGAAGAATGGCGCTCATTCTTAATAGAAACTGCTGCTGAAGCAAGTGAAGAGTTAATGGAAAAATACCTTGGTGGTGAAGAGTTAACTGAAGAAGAAGTCAAAGCAGCACTACGTGAGCGCGTGCTTGCTAACGAAATCATCTTAGTAACTTGTGGTAGTGCCTTTAAAAATAAAGGTGTTCAATTTATGCTTGATGCCGTTATTGAATATCTACCAGCACCAACCGATGTACCAGCAATCAAAGGTGAATTACAAAATGGTGAAGCAGCGGAACGTCATTCAAGTGATGATGAACCATTCTCATCATTAGCATTCAAAATTGCAACTGACCCATTTGTTGGTAACTTAACATTCTTCCGTGTGTACTCAGGCGTTGTTAACTCTGGTGATACCGTTCTTAACTCAGTTAAAGATAAAAAAGAACGTTTTGGTCGTATCGTTCAGATGCACGCTAACAAACGTGAAGAAATCAAAGAAGTTCGCGCAGGTGACATTGCAGCGGCTATCGGTCTTAAAGATGTGACTACTGGTGATACACTTTGTGCTGAAAGCGCACCAATCATTCTTGAAAGAATGGAGTTCCCAGAGCCAGTAATCTCGGTTGCTGTTGAACCAAAAACAAAAGCTGACCAAGAAAAAATGGGACTTGCTTTAGGTCGATTAGCGCAAGAAGATCCTTCATTCCGTGTTCACACTGACGAAGAATCAGGTCAAACTATTATTTCTGGTATGGGTGAGCTTCACTTAGAAATCATCGTTGACCGTATGAAACGTGAATTTAAAGTGGAAGCAAATGTTGGTAAACCACAAGTTGCTTACCGTGAAACAATTCGCAATGAAGTAGAACAAGAAGGTAAATTTGTTCGCCAATCTGGTGGTCGTGGTCAATATGGTCATGTATGGTTAAAAATCAAGCCATTAGAAGCAGGCGGCGAAGGCTACAAATTCAACAACGAAATTGTTGGTGGTGTGGTTCCTAAAGAATACATCCCCGCAGTTGATAAAGGCTGTCAAGAACAAATGAAAAACGGTGTTCTTGCTGGTTACCCAATTGTTGATGTTGAAGTCACTATCTTTGATGGTTCTTACCATGATGTCGACTCATCAGAAATGGCATTTAAAATTGCTGGTTCAATGGCATTTAAAGACGGCTTTATGAAAGCAAAACCAGTGCTTTTAGAACCGATTATGAAAGTAGAAGTTGAAACTCCTGAAGATTATATGGGTGATGTTATCGGTGACTTAAACCGTCGTCGCGGTATGATCGAAGGCATGGAAGATACTGCAACTGGTAAAACAGTAAAAGCACAAGTTCCACTTTCAGAAATGTTTGGTTATGCAACAGACCTACGTTCACAAACACAAGGTCGTGCTTCTTACTCTATGGAGTTCTTGAAGTACAATGAAGCACCAACAAATATTGCAACAGCAATTATTGAAGCTCGTAAAGCGAAATAATTATTTATCTAAATAAAGTAACGCTTCCCTTAATAACATAAGGGAAGTGATTTAATAAAGGAACATTAAGATGTCTAAAGAAAAATTTGAACGTACAAAACCCCACGTTAACGTTGGTACAATCGGCCACGTTGACCATGGTAAAACAACTTTAACTGCAGCAATTACTTCTGTTCTTGCTAAAAAATACGGCGGTCAAGCTCGTGCATTCGATCAAATCGATAACGCACCAGAAGAAAAAGCACGTGGTATCACCATCAATACTTCACACGTTGAATACGATACACCAACTCGCCACTATGCGCACGTAGACTGCCCAGGCCATGCTGACTATGTTAAAAACATGATCACTGGTGCGGCACAAATGGATGGTGCTATCTTAGTCGTAGCGGCAACTGATGGTCCTATGCCACAAACTCGTGAGCACATCCTTTTAGGTCGTCAAGTAGGTGTTCCTTACATCATCGTATTTTTAAACAAATGTGATATGGTTGATGACGAAGAGTTATTAGAATTAGTTGAAATGGAAGTCCGTGAACTTCTATCTCAATACGATTTCCCAGGTGATGACACACCAGTAATCCGTGGTTCAGCGCTTAAAGCATTAGAAGGCGAAGCAGCATGGGAAGACAAAATTGTTGAATTAGCTGAAGCATTAGACAGCTATATTCCAGAGCCAGAGCGTGATATTGATAAACCATTCCTATTACCAATTGAAGACGTATTCTCAATTTCAGGTCGTGGTACAGTAGTAACTGGTCGTGTTGAACGCGGTGTAATCAAAGTGGGTGAAGAAGTTGAAATCGTGGGTATCAAACCAACAACTAAAACCACTTGTACTGGTGTTGAAATGTTCCGTAAATTACTTGACGAAGGTCGTGCGGGTGAAAACGTTGGTGTATTACTACGTGGTACAAAACGTGAAGAAATCGAACGTGGTCAAGTACTTGCAAAACCAGGTTCAATCACTCCACATACTGATTTTGAATCAGAAGTGTATATCTTAAGTAAAGATGAAGGTGGTCGTCATACGCCATTCTTCAAAGGTTACCGTCCACAGTTCTACTTCCGTACAACTGACGTAACGGGTACGATTGAATTACCAGAAGGCGTAGAAATGGTAATGCCTGGTGATAACATCAAAATGACAGTATCATTAATTCACCCTATCGCGATGGCTGAAGGTTTACGTTTTGCGATTCGTGAAGGTGGTCGTACTGTTGGTGCTGGTGTGGTTGCTAAAGTTATTAAGTAATCTGCCTGCTACTATAAAGAGTAACCAACTGTTACTCTTTACCATCAATCAAAAAGTGCACAGTGTGCACTTTTTGGATAACCGCTATTTATTTTATAAAAAAATATCAAGCCCGATGTAACCTATTGTTTCAACTTCCGATAAAGCCAAAATCAGTTCTTTTCGAAAAGATCCCCTATTACCAAGATTAGCTATATTTATAATCAATCATAAATAAACATTAGTTGCTTTTCTAGTATTCTTTATTAACTTCGAATGATCGTGCGCTACCAACAAGCTCATTACCTCATTTTTCCACTGCGTTCGCTAAGCATCCTTCGTGGTATGTCGATATAACTATTTTTCATAAATTATTAAGTTAAAATTGCCAACAAGCTAATAGCCCAAACCGTTTTTTCAACTCTTCTAACAAACGCTTGCTTATACTCGCATAAAGAAATGCATACACCAAAATCTACCTATTTTTAGCGCCTCCTTAGCATCATAAAATTTTAGTTTTTATTTGTGCCTAAGTATTTACGTTAAAATATATGTTGATTGATTATTAGCGTGCAAAAAAACTCTTCATGGAACAACAGCACACCGCCATAATTGCGTTGGAATTTTAGCTTTTCTTTCACTTTCACTGTTAGCGAAACATTCTACATATCATTTTATTTATATCACATTCAAAATGCTTTTATTCTTTACAAACGGCATAACCTTTCCAATAATCCTCAAGCATAGCAATAAAACCATCATGATTATGTACAACATGGGAAATTAGCTTTCCGTCAACTACCTGTGAATCAGAGGTCCAGTATCTAGAGGTAAAATTAGGCGGTGCATAATATTCTTGCCATTCTGAATCAGGATAAGATGATTTTGTCGTCCATCCCCACTCACTAAAAATTGAATCACCTATTGCTCGGGTATAACTATTAGAACGAGTAAGTTCATCAAAACCTAATTTTGCGGTATCACCATCATATCGAGGAGAATTAGTTAATTGAGCACGACTCAACATATTTTGTAATCCTCCACAGTGTTGTTTCACAGCCTCAAATTCTCCGCTAAAATTTTGTGGCACCCCCCAAATAGAAGTTGGACTAAAATGATAATCATGAATGACTGATGTATCTCTTTTTAAGATCGCTCTTACTGTAACACGCCCCGAAGGCTTATTATTCAGTTTTACTATACCATCTTGATCAATAGAAACGGCTCCACCTGAATTACTCACCACTTGGTAACGATAGTCGGTTTGAGCCCCCGTCATAACTAACTGAAATTTTGCACCTGGAAACCCTGTTGTTGGGAAAGTGCTTAATGAAACTGTAGGTTTTGCTTTAAAACCATAATTTGGTACATAATCCTGAGTATAACCACCACCCACAAGTGGATGTCTACTGGAATATTCGGGCCGATTAAAATAATAGGCGCCAGTTGCTAAATCCATTCCAATCCATTGATATTCTGGGTGAACAATTGTGGAATTTGGTTTTGCATAACAAATTTGTGATATGGGCGCTATCTGATACGTTTTGGCTAGAGCAATAGGTTCACTTTCTTTTGGGATCCCATACGCTGAATACGTTTTGACATTAGTTTTAATGATGAGTTTTAATGGCATTGCATAACCACTGCCACAACCTATGATTTTTTTCTTATCATCACCCTCTATCCGTTTTCCTGTATTGTCATACCACCAATAATAGGTCGTTTCTAATTTAAACGGAACGCTCGGATCGGCATTATCGCCATCAATATCACGGTAATTTTTCACTTTATCCAAATTCTTGGAATCATATTTTGAAATAGTAAAATCATTAAACGTTAAATTGCCGTCAAACTCTTTAATTTCACTCGCTTTTATATTACCACTGGCTTCACTATAAAAAATACCATTCACCGTAAAACCTTGCTTATCTGCACTGGATAACGCGATAACCTCAGGCGCATTGCCTATAATAACATGAGTTGTGGTCGCACTAAGTGCCGAATGAGCATAGCTAGAAATTGCCAATTGTGAAAATAAAACCAATGTTATTTTTTTAGTTAGCTTAGGCTTTAAGCTTGTGAAAAACGACGTCGCTTTAGTCGTAAGGTTTGGTAACCCAAATGAGTTAGGTTTAAAAACTCGGATTTTGTTGTTATTTGAGAGATTTAAGACATAAAACTGACATGCCTGATGCCTGATGCCTGATGCCTGATGCCTGATGCCTGATGCCTGATGCCTGATGCCAAAGATGATACTGCATTTTGTACCACCAGTCAATTAACTTTTTGTTTTCTTTAACTTTTTTATAATCATCTGCTCACTTGATGAACTTTTTAATCGATAAGAGTATAACTGCAAAAAAAAATCTTGGCTAGTGCTTTGGGTGCTTTTTTGTAAAAAAATAGAAAAAAGAAGCCGATTTGTTCTTTTGTATTTTCGTGATTTTTCTAGTATTAGGATAGGTTAAAATAGCTGTATTTTGAGTATTTTAAATTTTGCTGTTAAAAAAAGTTATTGATAACAACAAATGCTAAAACACCTAAAACAACATAATTTACAAAATAAGTTTATTTTCCGTTTAAAAATCAGTCAGAAAACCCATTGATTTTATTGAAGTTTTTATTTTGGCATTTTAATAATAAAATCAAATGTTTATGTAAAGTTACAATCAATCCATCCGCTGTGCTTTTCCCATTTTTTTTAAAAAGACTTGCTGTTGTACAAATAGTTCATACAAAGTAATTTCGTGATAATCAATCTGATGTTGCTTGGCAATTTGTTGAATAATTTTCGTCAGGTGTTGATAGTGACGATGGCTGAAACCAGGATATATATGGTGAGTTAGATGTAAATTTAATCCACCTAACCAATATTCTAAAATGGGAAACTTTAATCGCCAATTAAGCGTAGTATTAAATACATGTTGTATCGAACCATGTGGCATAAGACCAAGTTCGGGCGCTTGATAAAAAGTCGCTTTTGCCCAGTGGGTGCCAAGAATCAGTATGACAAAAATCAGTGAAGCAAAAAATTGACTTAAACCATAGACAATGAGAATAAACCATAAACTAAATTGAGGACAAATATATATTGGAATAACAATAGCCAAACTAACATGTAAAGCCTTAATAACCAAAAAGGCAAACCAACCAACTATGCCATGATGGGTAAATTTGTTTTTATTAAAATTTAAGCCTAACCGATCTTGCCAATCAAACCACCAAATAATTGCAGGAAAGGTCATTCCTGCCACTAATGGCCAGTAATAATGCTGATAACGCATAAACCAATGGTGCACTTGGAAAGGTGTTTGCCTAAGCACGCCATTATACTCAATATCTAGATCATAATGTTCAATATTAGTAAAAGGATGATGCTGCACAACATGACGAATACGCCAGCATTCTGGATCAATCCCAAGTGGAATGGTAATTAGTCGATTAAGCCAAGTATTTGCGTTGCTTGATTTAAAAAATACATTATGTGATGCGTCATGCACCACATTAACCGCTAATAGTAGGGCGAGCGAACTAAACATAAAATAGCAAAGAGAGAATAGATATGCTGATTGTTGAAAAAGCGCGCAACAGTAAAATCCTATACACAGAACTAAGAGTAAACCTAACTTTAAATACATGCCACTATTTGCATAACGATGATCATTTTGGGAAAGTAAATAATCTTTTGCTGCCGTATTTAATGCTTCTCGCAATAATATATCTTGCTCATTACTAAACCGTAGTGTGGGATGTTGTGATTGTGGTTGCGGCTGTGATTGTGGCTTTTGCATTAGTCTGACTCTGAATAGGAAGTTTGTTTATTCGGATTTTGTGCCATTTTACGGATAAATTGTTGCTGTTGAGTGAGTAACTCAAGATAGCCTAACCTGCGATAAGGTAATTGATACTTTTGTGCTAATCGTTCAACAATTAGCATTAATGCTGGATAGTGGCGATGGCTCCACCCAGGAAACAGATGATGAGTAAGATGTAAATTTACCCCACCTAATAATTCGTTAAATATTTTGGGGGATGGGTACCAGTCACAACAGGTAGTAAATTGCTGGTAATACCAACCATGCTCTATTTTGCCATCTTTGGGTGCTGTATAAAATGCTGGATCGACCCAATGTGTCCCTAAGAGTAAGCATACAACAATTAAAGATGAAAGCATTTGTGTGATAAGATAAACCGATATTACACCATACCAGCTAATATCCGCCGAAGATAAAATAAGTATCGGTAGCATTAGGGCTATGATGAAATGCAAAATTTTGCTACCTAAAAATACCCCCCATCCTGTTAGACTGGTTAAGTTTTTTTTGTCTGATGCTAGCGCAGTTTTACCTAATTGATCAGACCAATCAAATACCCATGCAATATAAGGTAATGATAACCCAGCAATAAAAGGCCAATAAAACGACTGAAATCGCATGTGTGGGTACCATTTTTGAAATGGCGATTGGCGAAAGACACCATTCTCTTCCATATCAAGATCGTATTTGTCGATATTAGGATAAATATGATGATAATCAACATGCCTAACTTGCCAATAATGTGGATCAATACCCAAAGGTAATGTCACCAATCGCCCAAAAATGTGATTTGCTAGTCGAGTTCGAAAAAAAACATTATGGCAAGCATCATGTTGTGCATTAATATTGGCTAGCATGACTGACATAACAAAACCAAAATAATAAAGCGCAAATAACCCGATAGTCACTTGATGTAAGCTGAAGAAATAACATACAGCACAAAGGAATAATAATAAGAAATTCTTAAACAATAATGAGCTATTAGCAAAACGATGATCGCCTTTTTGAGCCAAATAAGCTTCAGCTTCTGCCATTAATTCTTGATGAAATGGTTCATCATTATTGGTGTAGTGCAACTTAGGTGATGGTTTAGTTGGCATGATATTTTCCTATAAGCCACATAACATAAGTGATTGAGCCATGTATTGTCATCAAGCCTGCAAATAATAGCCAGTAAAATGGTGGCCATTGCCAAAAGATGGCAAAAAATAGAGGGATTAACCAGCACAAGACAAACCAACTAACTATTCCCCAATGTTTGCCTTCCGCCATGCCTCCTAAGGCAATACTACCCAATACCAAACAGCCAAATAATAGATACTGCGTCATGGTAACATTATGGTAACCGTAGCCATAATCATAGACGTAGCTTAATACCAAGCCAAATAGAAATAAGCCACCACTCACTAATAAACCATGCGGTAAGCGATAACGGGATAAACTAGGGGAATAAGGAATGTTGAATAATGCCATAAAAGGTAACATGCTAGCCCAAAAAGGGTTTTGTGACATAATGCCATGGCTACCATAGGTAATCGTTTTATCGACAGGCGTTGTTTCAAACGTACCGAAAAACTTATCCCAGAATATAAATGACCCTGAAAAATTATGATTAGCATAATAATAGTCTTTAAGATGATGGACTTTATGATGCGTTGGAGTAACCAAAATCTTTTCTAATATACCTAATTGTGGGGTAACAGCATTGTGATTAAAAAATTGAATCGAATAATGAAAGATCGACACGGCAATAAAAATTGGTGTTGGAACACCTGCAATAGCCAATAAGGCAAAAAATGGGATTGAAGTAAGCGATGAATACCACGAATTACGGATAGCTAAAGATAAATTAAAATGTTCGCCTTGATGATGCACCATGTGAATTGCCCACAATAGTGGTATTTTATGATGTAAACGGTGTTCCCAATAAAAACCAAAATCCCAAGCCAATAAGGTAAATATCCAAGTTAAAATGATCGGCACATGGATAAACAGATTAAAACTAAAATGCGTATAAAAAAATGGTAGCAGACTAATTCAAGCCCACGAAACAACCAAAGCATTAAATGCCCTGAGTTTAAATTAAAAATAATATCAGACCAGTTAACGGTTACTTTTTTTATATATTGTAAAACGAAAGCTTCTGCAACAATCAAGATTAACATTATCACAAAAGGTAAAACTAAATCCAACATAATAAGATTCCTATTGTTCTAAATTTTGTTTAATTAAATAAGAAGATCCGTAACGCACACCATATCCCACCATCAACGCTAATGCGATCCCACCAAGAAAATCAACAAACAAGTGCCGCCTAAGTTGGATAATTGAAAAAGCAATTGCAATGCCCCACAATACCAATAATATATTACGCTGAGGATGACACTTATCTAAACTCCCCCAAATTGCAAGCAAGGTTAAAGTAATATGTAACGAAGGAAAGCAGTTAACAGGAACATCAATATCAATCAGTTTAGCTAATAGCCAAGAACTGATTGAAGTACCAGTATCGACAGGAAAATCCATCGAGGTCGGAAAAATAAGGTAACAAATCCCTGCAAGAAAGCCACTTAATATAAAACAGATAGACATCCAAAGTAAGCGATGATAAGGAGCGACTAAAAAACAAATTGGGATGATCAAAAAGAACGAAAGATAAAACCAAATAGCATGAGGTGTAAAGGCAATCGATTGGTCAATTATCGAAGGGGTAAGTAGTGTCGGCTCGCCTTGTAGCTCACCCGCACTACGGTAAAATACCCCCACACTAAGCCATCCGAGCAATAAATAAGCTAATCGTATAAGACAAGACTTCATTAACTTCATTGGCTACCTCGCTCACGAATGATCCGCCGTCTTTTTTGTGCAAAGGCTTTGGGTAGTGTAACAACTGGCGTAAGCTTCCAGATTAGCGCGTCAACCTTGGCACCTTGTTGAATAAAATGAGCCGTTAATGCCTGCTGACACTGGCTTAACTGTTCTTTTGAGCAACTGCCAATGAGTTCAATACATTGATCGTTGTGCTGAATCAGGCGGTAATCACAGGTTAGCGGTAAGGTATTGGCTATTACTCGACTGCAATAATCAGCAAAAATGGTTAATGGTTTCCCATGTTGATCTGTTAATACAAGCTGATCATCACATCGTCCTTCAATATGTGAAATCGCCATTCCTTGCCAGCCACATTGGCATGGCGTTTGGCTACGAACTAAAATATCATCTAATTGATAACGTACGATAGGCTGCGTTTGACGAGTAAAATCGGTGATAATTGGCATAAAACGATCTTCATCTAACCAATGAGGTTCAATATAGATAAACTCTTCATTTAAATGCAAAGTGCCTAGTGGACAGGTTGCAGCAAGAAATCCTTCGGTGGCTTGATAAACTTCAGCGAGCTGATTAAACGCTTGTTTGATAAGTTTTTTATCTTGTTCTTCGAGCACTTCTGCGACAGATATGACTAAAATAGGATTGACAGTTAACTTGTCGTTGAGTTTTTCAGTTGCAAGAGCGCGCAGTACCTGTGCAGGGGCAATAATAATAGTTGGTTGATAGTCATCCAGCGATTGGATCTGTTGTTGAAAATTATCAAACAACCCGTAAAAACGAAAGGTCAATCGATGACTGTTAGTACTATGATAAAGATGATTATCAGCTCTTAAAAACAGTGCAACACGTTCTTCTTTCCATAGCCCGCGTGGCAACATTTTTGCCAGTATGCCTCCAGCCCAAATTTGTTGTTCTTTTGGACTAACCACAAAAATCCCTCGTTGCCCTGAAGTTCCTGAAGATAATCCCACACTAAACTTACCCATTTTGGCGCTAAAATCGCGCTTTTGCTCGCTTTGTTGGGCTAATGCCAATAACGCTTGGCTATTAAGATTTGCGGTATTCATTTGATCAAAATTCGCCATCATCAATTGTTTGTTCATCAGTGGCCAAGTATCAAAAGGTTGTTCAATAAATCGACTAAAGTAAGGGCTTTTGCTTAATACACGCTGTTTAAATTTTTCTAATTGTTTACGTTGATATGCTTCAAGATCAGCTCGGCAGCTAAATGTTAAGCGTTTGGTGCGCCAATAATACCAAAGTATTTTTAGTAGCCTCATTGTTCATCCTCATGGCTTAAATAAATGGTAACATTAGGTTGATAAGAAAGTTGGTGTAGTTGATTAAGGGTTTGATGATAGGCACGTGGATCGTCCATAATGAGTTGCGCCAAACGAGACGGCTTTTTTAACTCTTTATAATTAGCTTTAACCCATGCAGCATCGCTAGCCAAAAGTGTCCACCCCTCATCAGTCAAAATAAATGCGCCAATGTGACCAACTGCATGACCAGGTAAAGGCACTAAAATTACCTGCCTTTTGCTATTAGGTAAAATATAGCCATGCGTAAAAGGAGATAATTCAGGTGCTAAAGTGCAACACTCAAATTGTTCTAAAAAACTAACACGCTGTTCAAAATCATCAGGAACAAGATCGGGAACAAAACCTTGCTTAAGGGCAAAAAAGCCATGTAGCGGTTTGACCGTTTGCCAACCTTTTTGGGAACAAATAAAACGACTGTGAATAAAATCTTTCAATCCCGCAATATGATCACCATGAAAATGTGAGATAATCACATTTTGTATACTGGCAAGATCAATACCCAAAGTCACAAATTGCGCTTTTAATGATTCGTCTTGCTTTAGATAAACTGGGGTGGTTTTTTGATAAAGTTTGAATATGCCAGATTGGGTATATTGTTGAAAATAATCAGCATATCCAGTATCCCACAACCAGCGATAGCCATCAACCTCAATTAGCCAAGCACGTGCCGGAAACTGGCAAACATGAAATCCAGCCCCCCGCATAACCATACACGCAATATGAGTACAGTATCCAGCTTTAAATGGGATTATTTTAGCCATCTTATACCATTCCACTTTCCTGCAACCAGCGCGCTGTCAGCACAATGCTTTCATTAAGATCATATAAAGGTTGATAACCTAGACGTTTAATCGCCTGCTGTTGGCTTAAAGTCATATCAAAATATAATGTACCAACGCTATAACGCGTTAGTAGTGGTTCTTTATGAGTTAAAGCCGATACCCCCTCAAGCACAGTAGCGATACCGTAAAGTAGTGGATAAGGGAGTGAGCGAATTTTATAATCGAGTTGCAATTGATCAGTTAACAACGCCTTTAATAATTGATTAAGCTGACATGGTTGTTGATTAGTAATATTAAAGGCTTCACCCGACAATATTTTCTGTTGAGTTGAGGCCAAAAATAAAGCATAAACTACATTTAACACAAAGGTGAGATCCAAATAAGCTTGCCCTCCTGCTGGTAAATATAATATACCATCAGTACGTTTTAATAACGCGAGCATACGAGGAATAATCACACGATCATGTGGCCCAAATATACCTCTTGGTCTTAATATTAGGTAAATGGTTTCAAGATAGCGTGTAACACATGTTTGAATATGCTGTTCGGCTTGATATTTGGTATCAGCATAATGATTAGCAAAGCGTTTAGCTCGATATTCTTCAGAAATATGATGTTGGGATTTAAAATCAAAATAGATCGATGGTGTGGATACATGAATAAAGCGCTTAATCCCAAGTTGACCTGCAATATCGGCTAATTGTGAGGTCACTAAAACATTAGCCTGATAAAACCATTCATAGTTACCCCAAGGGGATGATAACGCAGCACAATGCCAAACTATATCACAATTTCTCAATAATTGGTGATAATCCATTTTGCTCGCCGTGACTAAATCAAGCTGAGTAAACGTAGCACCTAGCGCAACAAGTTGCTTCCCCACCTCATTATTGCGCCCTGTTGCATGCACTTGATGACCTTGTTTAAGCAACCACTCAACTGCATTACGACCTAAACCACTGGTCGCACCAGTAACTAAAAATCTCATGGCAATAAAATCATTCCCCCTAAAGTAACCCCAGCAGCAGTACCTATTAACATGGCAGGTTTACCAGAATTAAATCGTTTAGTTATTATTGCTTCATGCAATGCACTAGGTATCGAAGCGGCCACTTGATTACCGCGAAAGCGGTAGATATCAATTAGCACGTCACTTGAAACATTAAGTCGTTTACGCATATGTTCCAAAGACAAATGGCTAGCTTGATGAGGAATAACCGTAGCAATATCGGCAAGAGTTAAACCAGCTCGATTTAATAAGCGAGCTAAATATGGCTCAATTAACGATGATACCAGTTTAAATAACGGCTTACCCTGCATATGGAAAAGGCAATCAGTTTCATCCATCCCTGTTCTAAGATTTCGGCGGCTACCTCCACCGCGAATTTCACATAGATCAATACCATCGGTATAAGTCTCTAACAAACAAGAAAGAATACCACTGCGACCATCACCTTGTTCGACAATAGCACAAGCAGCTCCATCACCAAAGATAAATGAAGATTCTTCATCTTGCCAATCTAACCCTCGTGAAGCCAAATCTGCCGAAACAATAGCGATTCGCTTATAAGCACCAGAATTTAATAGCCCAGCAGCAACTTGTAACGCACAAATAAAGCTCACACAACTGCCATTAACATCAAAGCAGGTAATATTTTTGGAAAGTGAACTGGCTTTTAGAATATGGGTTGCGGTATATGGTAGGGCTTGGATAGGAAGTGCACAAGCTGAAATTAATAAGTCAATCGATTTTGCGTCTATATCACAACGCATTATAGCATCATTAATCGCTTGGGCGGCTAAATCGGCTTGACTCAATTGCTGATCAGCGTGATAGCGATAAAGGATACCTGAACGCTTAAGCGAATAACCAGCAGGTTTATTCAGCCTTTTATCTAATTCGTCCGCATCAAGTTTATTTGGCGGTAAAGCAATACCGGTTGAAATAATTTTAATAGGGATTACCGTTTTGTTTAGCACTTCATTGTTTTTTAACAAAAGATATACTCCAAAAACTATCTTTTGCCAATTATTATAGTACTCTATTTAATTCTAATAAACTTTTTTTAAACTACAGGTTATTAGTGGGTCGGCCCACACTTTTTATAAGAGATAAGGTAAACTTACCACAATTAAAAAAGAAACTAATATGAATAAGATTAAACGAAAAAAGTGAACATTCAATGATGATTTTAAATACCAAATCATCAATCTTTATCAACACGGTAAATCACGTTGTGAAATCGTTGCAGAATATAATTTGACACCATCAGCATGGGACCGTTGGATAATGTAAGCCCGTTAAAGTGGCTTATTTAAAACAAAAGATAATCACAGTCCATAAGAACAAAAGTTATTGCTCGGGTAATAAAATCCTTATTGTGCGTATCAAAATAACATCATTAAACGTTATAAACCTCATAATACAGAAGTGAATCAAACAGCCAAAAAGAATCATTGACAACGGCAATTTGACGTAGATGATAAAAAGCAAATTGTTGTTGCAAATTTAACTTATATACGCATTAATCAACGTTGGCATTATTTATGTGTTTTTGGTGAATTTACCCGATAGACAAATTATCGGTTATCATGTTGGTAAACATAAAACGGCAGAGTTTGATAACTGGTTATTAGAGGATTGTTTTAAGGTATTTAATATCACACATTCATTAAACAAGAAAGGAAGTCCTGATGGCAATACAGTAGCCGATGCGACATTGAAAACAATTAAAACAGAGTTTGTAAAAGGCCAACGTTTCAACGCCATGACTCAGTTACAGTGCGCTTTTTCGGCTTATGCCTGTTGGTATAATAATCAACGATGACATTCTTCGTTAGGCTACTTGCCTCCCGTCTAATTAAAAAAAACACTTACCCCTTAATTTTTCGTTTAAAAATGTGCTGCTATTCCATTATTAAACTTGCGATGCAGATCTAAAAAATAATAAGAGGATCCTCATTTAGTGGGGGAGCAAATTAACACTGTAGATCTCCACTAACATTCCCTGTTTGTAAAAACTCACTAAACGCCTTAACAACTAAAGAAAAATCTTTAGTTATAGAAGCGAGGGCAAAAGGTTTATCCAACATTAGAATAAACCTCCCTTAAGTCTTTTGGTAACGCTTATCTTGGATAATGTATGGTTCTGCTATTTCTACCCACACAACTTGTGCCACCTTTTGCCATTCCGTTGGGTTCTTTTGTTTGGCAATATATTCCCTTATTAATTTAACTGCTTGGTTAAATTGCTCTTTATCTAATTCAGCAAATGAATAAAACTTTAAATACTCACCTTCTTCAGATTTAATTACTTTGTGTAATTTAGGGTAACTTGGCAAAAAGACCTTATCCAACAGATCGCCAAATGAATCCCAATAGCTACTATGAATAAATGCAGAGGTGAATCTATCCTCAGGTTTTTCAATAGATTCATCTTTACTAAAAAAATACTAGCTCCCATGTCATTACCTCATAATAATAATTTTATCTTGCAGTGATTTTGGTAGTGTTTTTGCATAATTTATAAGAATTTTTTGGTTAGCTGGCGTTAATACTCTAAAATCAACAGGCACGAGAAAAATATTAAATTAATTCTTCACCATTAAGCAATACAATGATATTTTCATTTCCTAGCTCTGAGCGTAATAGATCTGCAATTTCTGATGTATTCATTTCAGGAAAGGATTTATCATTTACTGATACCATAAAATATGATCTAGCACCTTTTAAACCAAATTCTTCAGCAATTAATAACTTACTTTCTTGACTGTATCTTTTCTGCTCATCACTAATAAGCTCTAATTGTTCTCGTTCTAAAACGGGTAAAGCCAAATAAATCACATATGATCTATCAAAAATATTATTATATTTTGTTTTTATCTTATTAATTTTTTTATTCAAAAATTCTTTATCTAGTTTTGTATAACATGTTATATCGATTGCCATTATATTTATCTCACTTCATTCTAGTTATACTTCCTGATTTATTTATAACAATTATTTTATCTAACCCTTTTTCCGCAATTAGGTTACCAAAGCGGTCATATTCAAAGTGTTTATCACCAAAAAACGTTAGGCGATTGCCTTTGGCAATATAGGTTTTGGTGTCACTCAGCAATTTGCCCGTAGCATCATAGTGTAACATCGCTAAGAGCCGAGCGTGAGCGTTTGATGATGTTCAGGCTTACCCACCGAAGTTAACTGGCCTATGGCATCGTATTGATATTCTCTGGCTGCATTTCCCCGAATTTGGCTAAGTTGATTATCCGCCTGATAACCATAATCTTGTTGCCACAGAGGCGTTGGGCTACGCTGTGAATCAAAATCAAAACCATGAAAAATTTGATGGTGAGTTAATCGGCTTAAATTATCATAATCATAGCGGTTAACTAGTCCATTACCCTGACGGCGTTCACACTCTCGCCTTTGTTTATCCCAACGAAAAGTGGCTAATGGCTGGTGGTCGAGTGTCATCCCCATTAGCTGACCCTGATTGTAATGATATTCTAACCATTGCCCATCGGGCAGTTTAGTGCCATTGAGTAAGCCGGTGTTTTCATCGTAGCGATGGCGAATAGTCGCCCAGTTTTGGTGCTCGGCTGTGAGTTGATTACTTTTGTTATATTCCCAACCTAACACATTCTCGTTATCTTTTACCGCTATCAAGCGACCGATAGTATCATATTCATTAAGATTCCCTTGCGGATTAACGCAAGGAATAAATTCCTAATTCATTTAATTCTTTTTTTATCCATAAATTATAATTTGATATAATTGTTAGATAGTTTTTATCAGAATAATATTCATTTGGAGTCATGCTATTGTTAACACCTTGAATTATATTTGGGCTATTATTTGGTTCACCCCATTCATTCCAAAAATCATTTAGCTCTAATAACCCGTATAAACTATCTTTAGGTAAATGATTCATGCATTCTTTTATGGCAAATACAACCCATTTTTTCTTAGAAAGGGTTAAATCAACATTATTCAAATCACAAAGTTTACTAATTATATCAATGATTTCATCGTTTATTTCTGTACAAAAAGACAATTCAGAAACAAGCATAAATGAAGCGTCACCCAATTCTATAGTAGCTAACTGCTCGCTTGCAAAATCACTAATATCTTTAGGGGATAACATGCCTATAGGGAGACCTTTACATCCTAAATAAAGTACTCCCCAGTCAACTATATTAAACTTTTTAAGTTCATTAAAAATTTTATTTATCATGGTTTAGACGGTTTCCCATTAATTTTTCCATTTGGCACAAACATACGATGGCTTACACCTCCTAACTTAAGATCTACTATCCATTCAAATCTACCTGAAACACCATTCAGACTTCCTTCTAATTGATATAGTGTTGCCCCTTTATTCAAGTTTATTTTTGTAGCTTGACCTGCATAATTATCGATAATGTCATTAAATCCATGCGATTTAGCAGTGGGTGGAAATTCTTGAACAGCCACTGGTTTTGGTTTTTCTGAATAAACAGTTATTTGTTTTCCATCAACATCTAGTACTGGTTTATTAGGAATTTGATCTATTTTATTACCACTTCCCGTACCTTTTTCACCATAACCAACTCTTGGATTATTTAAAATATCATTAGATATTGTTTGATTCCCAGCACTTTTGCTTGCAGCCCCTTTTCCGGCAATGCCCTCAAACCCATTATTTTCAATCTTAATCAACCCTAATGGATCAGCATTAACACATATCGGTTTTACACCGTGTGTGTTATATATCTAATGGTGGATATATCAAGCCGAGTTTCCAACTAATCGCGGAGGGCGCCTTGATTGAGCCACTCGGGATGGCTAAAAATTTTATTACGTTGGTATTTTTGCTAATAGCTCATTAATCTTATCTGTATCTTCTGGGTGTAACTTTAGATACTTCTCGCAAGCTAAGCGGACATAGTGATAACAGGTTGCTTCGCTGACGACTATTTCATCTTCTTTTTCTGGAGGATAACCTATTGCAAAAAAAACTCCCTCTTCAAAGATCATATCATCCAAAAAACCATCATATTCACAGGCAAAATGGCAATATGCACCATCAGTACTAAATTCTATTTTTTGAACCATATAATTAATAACTTCTAAGAAATGCTGATCATTATACATTCGATCAAAATAAGTTTTGATAATCCAATCTTGATTATTAAAATTATCTTTATTCTCATAATTATACGGTAATCCAAATAAAAACTTATTTAATTCATCAAAAGACTCGCTCATATAAATTATTCCTATTTAGGATGAAAGTTACTAATAATTTTAGTGTTTGGAATTATATAAATTCTAAAAGTAACACCGCCTGCTTTAGCATTATAAGATTGCAATCCTTTCTCTATCGCATCCTTATATCCACTAGCCGTTGCTTGTTGCCCTGAAGCTAATATTTTTTGATCCGTAAAAATTTTAGGGTCATAAATCGTCTTTGTTTCTAGTTTTGATTTATATTCCCCCGTAAAATTTCCAGCCCTATCTTTAGTTGGTATCTGATATTTAACTTCAGTAATACCAGGAACACCTGTTGGCTTTTCACTTACAATCTTAACATTATATTGCTTAGCTGCATCATAAAATGCATCAGCATTGTGCCCACCTGAAATACCTCTACTTTGAGAAAATCCGTCAACAGTTGCTAAATGTTTGGGCTGATTAATATTAAAACTAATCCCCTCAAACCCATTATTTTCAATCTTAATTAACCCTAACGGATCTATCCAATTTATCGGATCGCCATTGGCATATTGATAACTATTTAACCCACCCAGTATACCTAGTGGGTCTTGGGTGATATATCTGCCGGTAAATGGGTCGTAGTAACGGTTTAGGTTATAATGAAGCCCAGTTTCCTCATCATAATATTGCCCTTGGAATCTTAATGGGTTATCCGGCAGGAAATCTATATCGTCCTGATGGTAGGTTTCGTTTATTATCTGCCCATAGGCATTATACTGGCATTCGTAGAGCGTGTCACCTAAGCTGCCGGTAAGGGCTATGGGTGTGCCGAGGTGGTCGTTTTGATACCAGTAGAGTTTGATGTTATCTTGTTGGGCATTGCCATGCACCAGAGCTAATGGGCGGTAAGAGTCTGGCTCGTAAAGGTAGCTTTGCCAGTGTTTATCGTTATCGGTCTCGGCAATAAGCCGGCTACCTTGCCACAAATTTGTCTGGAACAAATTTGAACAACGCTTTAGCGTTGGCCCTGCAAGGGTGAGTCTCATGGATGAGACGAATACATAAACTCGGTAGTTTTACCATCTACGGTTTTGCTAGTACGACGGTTAAAGGCATCATAAGTATAAGTGATGATAAGCCCTGTCGGTTTAATCACTTTGATAAGTCGATGCCGGCAGTCGTATTGATAGTGGGTAACTAGACGGTGGTCTTTTCCGCGCTTTTCCGCAATCAGCTTACCAAAGCGGTCATATTCAAAGTGTTTATCACTAAAAAAGGTTAGGCGATTGCCAGTAGCACCACAATACCGTATTTTTAAGGTCACATAAAAAAAGCAGAAAAGTAAATAAATCTTTTCTGCTCGTCATGCTAGCGAGAATTCTACCCATTCTTATGGTAGAAATATAAGCTGACGAATTAAACAATTAAAAATCGATAAAAGGGAATGTCTCTCTGAACAATTTTTCGACTTCTGGGTGTTTTTTTAAAGCTTCTAATGCTTGTTCTTCATTAAATGAGACATCGTCTTGAGATAATTTTTCCCCTCTTTTGACCGCTATGCCATAAACCGCCCTATCTTGCGCTTTTGTGCATCTCCAGTTAGGGAAAAATCCGATCAAGCGCTCTAACTCTCTTACTTCTCCTTTAAAATCAATCACATCAAAAATATAATCGGGTAAATCGCTTACTTCATTTTCACCAATGACTTTTTCTGCCCAACGATTGACCTCATCCATATTAATTACACCGCATAGTAAACAATAATATACAAAACCAATAGTCTGATCATTGCCTTTTACTAACCCTAACATATTTATTTCCCCTTAGATAATGCTTCGCCACCTATGTGGCCTGTCTGTAAATGCGCTCTATCTGGAACCAGTTGCATTCTAGCGCGATGTTGATGATGATGATGCAAAATATAATCAGGTATTTTAGATTTACCGGCATTAATTGCTTTTAACTGCTCTGGTGTAAATATCCCAGGATTTACTTCTCCCCGTTGGATAGCTCTTCGTAAATCTTCAGTTGCCATTTTCATTTGGCCTCGATAACTTTTATTGTAAAATTCAGCACTTAGTAACACGGTATCATATCGTGCAATATCATCAAAAATACCTAATCCCCTATTGTCAAACACAATTCTGGATTCAGGATGTCGTTGACCTCTTAATTTAACATTTTTATTATTTGGCAATGGAACGGTGTTAGAAACCACATTACCGGGACCGTATAGTTCTTCTAACTGCTTGCGCACAAGGTGGGGATCATAAGGCGCATGGCTCCCTAAACCAGCAAGTAATCCAAGCGGATCAATCCAGATAATCGGATTAAAACAATAATGTTGTTAATGATCTTTGATTTAGTTTAATCCATTTTCCATTACGAAATACTGAAAAACTATCCGATGAGCCATGAATAATTACGTCAAAAAAACCTTCTTTAGGTTTAATCCATGAAGCAGCTTTTGCTAAACTATCATTTCTATCGATTAAATTAGCCCCTAATGGTAGTGGTTCTGAAGCATTATCTATAATATTGCCTTTCCCAACAACCCCCTCAAACCCATTATTTTCAACCTTAATCAATCCTAACGGATCTATCCAATTTATCGGATCACTACCGGCATATTGATAACTATTTAACCCACCCTGTATACCTAGTGGGTCTTGGGTGATATATCTGCCAATAAACGGGTCGTAGTAACGGTTTAGGTTGTAATGTAACCCCGTCTCCTCATCATAATACTGCCCTTGGAATCTTAACGGATTATTCGGCAGGGAATCTATATCGTCCTGATGGTAGGTTTCGTTTATTATCTGACCATAGGCATTATACTGGCATTCATAGAGCGTGTCACCTAAGCTGCCGGTAAGGGCTATGGGTGTGCCGAGGTGGTCGTGTTGATACCAGTAGAGTTTGATGTTATCTTGTTGGGCATTGCCGTGCACAAGGGCTAATGGGCGGTAAGAGTCTAGCTCGTAAAGGTAGCTTTGCCAGTGTTTATCGTTATCGGTCTCGGCAATAAGCCGGCTACCTTGCCACAAATTTGTCTGGAACAAATTTGAACAACGCTTTAGCGTTGGCCCTGCAAGGGTGAGTCTCATGGATGAGACGAATACATAAATTCGGTGGTTTTACCATCCACAGTTTTGCTAGTACGACGGTTAAAGGCATCATAAGTATAGGTGATGATAAGCCCTGTCGGTTTAATCACTTTGATAAGTCGATGCCGACAGTCATATTGATAGTGGGTAACTAGACGGTTGTTTTTTCCACGTTTTTCCGCAATTAGGTTACCAAAGCGGTCATATTCAAAGTGTTTGTCACTAAAAAAGGTTAGGCGATTGCCAGTAGCGCCACAATACTGTATTTTTAAAGTCGCATAAAAAAAGCAGAAAAGTAAATAAATCTTTTCTGCTGATCATGCTAGCGAGAATTCTACCCATTCTTATGGTAGAAATATAAGCTGACGAATTAAACAATTAAAGATCGATAAAAGGGAATGTTTCTCTGAACAATTTTTCGACTTCTGGGTGTTTTTTTAAAGCTTCTAATGCTTGTTCTTCATTAAATGAGACATCGTCTCTACGTAAGCTTCGACCTCTTTTTACCCTTATGCCATAAACCGCCCTATTTTGCGCTTTTGTGCATCTCCAGTTAGGGAAAAATCCGATCAAGCGCTCTAACTCTCTTACTTCTCCTTTAAAATCAATCACATCAAAAATATAATCGGGTAAATCGCTTACTTCATTTTCGCCAATGACTTTTTCTGCCCAACGATTGACCTCATCCATATTGATAACACCAGATAATAAACAAGAATATACAAAAACCGTTCCATTGCCAAATAATAAAAATGTTAAACTAAGAGGTCAGCGACATCCTAAATCCAGAATTGTGTTTGACAATAGGGGATTAGGTATTTTTGATGATATTGCACGATATGATACCGTGTTACCAAGTGCTGAATTTTACAATAAAAGTTATCGAGGCCAAATGAAAATGGCAACTGAAGATTTACGAAGAGCTATCCAACGGGGAGAAGTAAACCCTGGGATATTTACACCAGAGCAGTTAAAAGCAATTAATGCCGGTAAATCTAAAATACCTGATTATATTTGGCATCATCATCAACATCGCGCTAGAATGCAACTGGTTCCAGATAGAGCGCATTTAAAGACAGGTCACATAGGTGGCGAAGCATTATCTAAGGGGAAATAAATATGTTGGAGTTAAAAAATGATAAAGCAATTGGTTTTGTATATTATTGTTTACTATGTGGTGTTATTAATATGGAAGAGATCAATCGTTGGGCAGAAAAAGTCATTGGTGAAAATGAAGTAAGTGATTTACCCGATTATATTTTTGATTTGATTGATTTTAAAGGAACTGTTTCAGAGCTAGAAAGATTGATTGGTTTGTTTTCTCGATTTTTTATTCACTGGCGATGCACGAAAGCGCAAAGAAAGGCTGTTTATGGTATAAGGGTAAAAAGAGGTCGAAGCTTACGTAGAGACGATGTCTCATTTAATGAAGAACAAGCATTAGAAGCTTTAAAAAAACACCCAGAAGTCGAAAAATTGTTCAGAGAAACATTCCCTTTTATCGATCTTTAATTGTTTAATTCGTCAGCTTATATTTCTACCATAAGAATGGGTAGAATTCTCGCTAGCATGATCAGCAGAAAAGATTTATTTACTTTTCTGCTTTTTTTATGCGACTTTAAAAATACAGTATTGTGGCGCTACTGGCAATCGCCTAACCTTTTTTAGTGACAAACACTTTGAATATGACCGCTTTGGTAATCTAATTGCCGAAAAACGTGGAAAAAACCACAGTCTAGTCACCCACTATGGTACGACTGCCGGCATCGACTTATCAAAGTGATTAAACCGACGGGGCTTATCATCACCTATACTTATGATGCCTTTAATCGGCGTACTAGCAAAACTGTGGATGGTAAAACCACCGAGTTTATGTATTCGTCTCATCCATGAGACTCACCCTTGCAGGGCCAACGCTAAAGCGTTGTTCAAATTTGTTCCAGACAAATTTGTGGCAAGGTAGTAAACTTATTGCCGAGACCGATAACGATAAACACTGGCAAAGCTACCTTTACGAGCTAGACTCTTACCGTCCCTTAGCCCTTGTGCATGGCAATGCGCAGCAAGACAATATTAAACTCTACTGGTACCCAAACGACCACCTCGGCACACCCATAGCCCTTACCAGCAGCTTAGGTGACACCCTCTACGAATGCCAGTATAATGCCTATGGACAGATAATAAACGAAACCTACCATCAGGACGATATAGATTCCCTGCCCGATAATCCGTTGAGGTTCCAAGGGCAATATTGTGATGAGGAAACAGGGCTTCATTATAACCTAAACCGTTACTACGACCCATTTACCGGCAGATATATCACCCAAGACCCACTAGGTATACTGGGTGGGTTAAATAGTTATCAATATGCCAATGGCGATCCGATAAATTGGATAGATCCGTTAGGGTTGATTAAGGTTGAAAATAATGGGTTTGAGGGCATTGCTGAAAAAAATGTTAATGATATAGCCACTAAAACAATAGAGGGTTTAGATAGACCTGTTAGACTACCAAATGCTGATTTTCCTCCTAATCAAACTGTAACTGATGCCCTTAAAAGTGATAAATTTAAAAATATGGCAAAATGTAGTGGTTTGGATTGTTCTGAAATTGCAGAAAAACTTCTAAATATTTCAGATGGTAAAGGAAAAATCATTGAAGTTCGTCCCAAAAATAAAGGTCAATTGAATGTTTTTGAAAATGGAAGAATTGAAATTGGTCAATATTATCACCAAGTTTATACCGATAATAAATACATTTATGATATTCGTTTGTCATCAAAACCAATACCAAAAGGCGACTGGAAAAAACACATAAAAGCGATCAATCCTGATGGAGTCATAATTTCTAATAAATTATATGGTTTAAAGGGAAAAAAATAATATGTCTATATATAAAATACCCGATAGTGAGGGGGAATTATTAAATATAATTGAAGCGATTAGTCCTCTTGAGTGGAGACGCTATAATCAGAGATATCCACGGATAAGAATGAATAATCGATTAGAAAAAAAAGATTGTTCAAATATACCCCCATTTGTCGCATTTCGGTTTGAAAATGAGTCGGAAGAAATTATTAATAAATTAAAATTTCTTATAGATAGCTATCGTGGTCTCATTAAATGGGAACTTCATAAACATAAACGAGAACCATTGCAGGGAACTAACTGGGTTATAAGACCATTAAGAGTTAGGGAGGTAACAGCTTTAGCTGAAAAGAATGGATTAGTATCTGAAGAGTATTTAGCAAAATATGAACCAGAGTTTGGCTCAATTGCATTTGATGATCTTAACGCTTTAACACAATACATCGCAGACAATTTAAAATAATTTTATTAAATCTTCTTACTAAGTGATCGCTAACATTATTTTAAGTGTAATTTCTGCCTCAAAGAGAAGGGGAAATAAATATGTTAGGGTTAGTAAAAGGCAATGATCAGACTATTGGTTTTGTATATTATTGTTTACTATGCGGTGTAATTAATATGGATGAGGTCAATCGTTGGGCTGAAAAAGTCATTGGTGAAAATGAAGTAAGCGATTTACCCGATTATATTTTTGATTTGATTGATTTAAAAGGAACAGTTAATGAGTTAGAACACTTGCTCGGATTTTTTCCTTGTTGGCGACGTACGAAAGAGCAAAGAAAAGCAGTTTATGGCATAGCGGTAAAAAGAGGGGAAAAATTATCTCAAGACGATGTCTCATTTAATGAAGAACAAGCATTAGAAGCTTTAAAAAAACACCCAGAAGTCGAAAAATTGTTCAGAGAAACATTCCCTTTTATCGATTTTTAATTGTTTAATTCGCCAGCTTATATCTCTACCATAAGAATGGGTAGAATTCTCGCTAGCATGATCAGCAGAAAAGATTTATTTACTTTTCTGCTTTTTTTATGCGACTTTAAAAATACGGTATTGTGGTGCTACTGGCAATCGCCTAACCTTTTTTAGTGATAAACACTTTGAATATGACCGCTTTGGTAACCTAATTGCGGAAAAACGTGGAAAAAACCACCGTCTAGTTACCCACTATGAATACGACTGCCGGCATCGACTTATCAAAGTGATTAAACCGACAGGGCTAATTATCACCTATACTTATGATGCCTTTAATCGACGTACCAGTAAAACAGTAGACGGCAAAACCACCGAATTTATCTGGCAAGACCATAAATTAATAGCAGAATGTGCCGATAACGATAAATTCTGGCGAAGTTATATTTATGAACCCGATAGCCATCGACCACTAGCCCAAATCCTTGGAAAAGCAGGACAGTCAGAAAAGTTAAAAACCTATTGGTATCAAAATAACTACTTAGGTACGCCTCATCGTCTTACAGACAGCCTTGGCGAAACTGTTTATGAATGCGAATACAGCGCCTATGGCGAAATCATCCATGAACATTGGCCACAAGCTGAAAATAATATTAAAGCCATAAACCCACTTAGATTTCAGGGACAATATTATGATGAAGAAACCGGTTTACATTATAATATTAATCGCTATTACGCTCCTAATCTGGGTCGATTTATTACGCAAGATCCAGCTAAACTTTATGGTGGTTTAAATAGCTATCAATATTGTTTTAATCCGATTATCTGGATTGACCCGCTCGGATTACTTGCAGGTTTAGGGAGTTATGGGCCTTATGATCCCCACCTTGTGCGCAAGCAGTTAGAAGAACTATACGGCCCCGGTAATGTGGTTTCTAACACCGTTCCATTGCCAAATAATAAAAATGTTAAATTAAGAGGTCAACGACATCCTGAATCCAGAATTGTGTTTGACAATAGGGGATTAGGTATTTTTGATGATATTGCACGATATGATACCGTGTTACCAAGTGCTGAATTTTACAATAAAAGTTATCGAGGCCAAATGAAAATGGCAACTGAAGATTTACGAAGAGCTATCCAACGGGGAGAAGTAAATCCTGGGATATTTACACCAGAGCAGTTAAAAGCAATTAATGCCGGTAAATCTAAAATACCTGATTATATTTGGCATCATCATCAACATCGCGCTAGAATGCAACTGGTTCCAGATAGAGCGCATTTAAAGACAGGCCACATAGGTGGCGAAGCATTATCTAAGGGGAAATAAATATGTTAGGGTTAGTAAAAGGCAATGATCAGACTATTGGGTTAGAAACCACATTACCGGGGCCGTATAGTTCTTCTAACTGCTTGCGCACAAGGTGGGGATCATAAGGGGCATGGCTCCCTAAACCAGCAAGTAACCCAAGCGGGTCAATCCAGATTATCGGATTAAAACAATATTGATAGCTATTTAATCCACCACAAAGTTTAGCCGGATCTTGGGTAATAAATCGACCCAGATTAGGAGCGTAATAGCGATTAAGATTATAATGTAAACTGGTTTCTTCATCATAATATTGTCCCTGAAATCTGAGTGGATTGATGGGTTTAATATTATTTTCAGCTTGTGGCCAATGTTCATGGATGATTTCGCCATAGGCGCTGTATTCGCATTCATAAACAGTTTCGCCAAGGCTGTCTGTAAGACGATGAGGCGTACCTAAGTAGTTATTTTGATACCAATAGGTTTTTAACTTTTCTGACTGTCCTGCTTTTCCAAGGATTTGGGCTAGTGGTCGATGGCTATCGGGTTCATAAATATAACTTCGCCAGAACTTATCGTTATCGGCACATTCTGCTATTAATTTATGGTCTTGCCAGATAAATTCGGTGGTTTTACCCTCCACTGTTTTGCTAGTACGACGGTTAAAAGCATCATAAGTATAAGTGATGATAAGCCCTGTCGGTTTAATCACTTTGATAAGTCGATGCCGGCAGTCGTATTCATAGTGGGTAACTAGACGGTGTTTTTTTCCGCTTTTTTCCGCAATCAGGTTTCCAAAGCGGTCATACTCAAAGTGTTTATCACCAAAAAACGTTAGGCGATTGCCTTTGGCAATATGGGTTTTGGAGTCACTCAGCAAGTTGCCCGTAGCATCATAGTGTAACATCGCTAAGGGCTGAGCGTGATGCGTTTGATGATGTTCAGGCTTACCCTCCGAAGTTAACTGACCTATGGCATCGTATTGATATTCTCTGGCTGCATTTCCTCGAATTTGGCTAAGTTGATTATCCGCCTGATAACCATAATCTTGTTGCCACAGAGGCGTTGGGCTACGCTGTGAATCAAAATCAAAACCATGAAAAATTTGATGGTGAGTTAATCGGCTTAAATTATCATAATCATAACGGTTAACTAGACCATTACCCTGACGTGAAAATTAAATTTTATAATTAATAAAAATTTAATTAGCTCTGCGAAATAGATCACAGAACTAGAAAAATTTTATAAATAATCACCAATTTTCTTTAGCATTTAAAATTGTTTCTTTAAAAAAAGCACCAAAATCATCAGCTATCTTGTGCAATTTATCATTTTCCTGAGATGCTCCTGGTTCCCAATATACAATAGGCGCATTATTAGGATCACGGCAGTCAATAGCGTAATAATCACCATCTCCACCAAAATAGATCAAAACTAAATATTCTGGCAAATTAGATTCTTTTCTCTCTTTTAAAGTTAGCCATATTGCATCTGGTATACCTGAATTAATAAAATCATTATTAATTACGCCATAAAACTCTTGTCCATATATTCCGCCCGCACCTAATTCAGTTAAAAAATATCGATAACTATTTGGAAATGTTATATTTAGTGATTTTTCAGCAGCAATAACTAAATTAGGATCTTTATGCCCTAAAAAATCTGCATTTTCACTATTTCGTTCAATAACATTTATTGTATCAATCACGTCTTGTACACTCATAAAACCTCCTACTATTTAAAGGCACTTCTTCGATTTCTCCAGTAACCAGAACGCCATTTATTAAATTTATTGCGATCAATACCTGATGGTATTGTATTTGGATTAACATGGATAACCTTGCTGTTTTTTTTATGAAAACTTTGGGATACTTCTGCAATAGGACCATCTTGTTTTTGTGTCATATGATGCAAATTTATTGGTTTACCATCAGTTCCTATTGGTGCATATCCTTTTTTCATCCTTTGTATATTTGTTCTACCTTGTTGATCTAATTGCATTGGATCAAACAAATCATCACGTTGATAAACTTTATTACCATTAAATTCTATAGGATCTTTTGTCCAATACTGTCGCTCTTGCCCAGAATATTTTGCGGCATCAGCTTGTGGCGCACTATCCGCTCCCTTTCCAGCAACCCCCTCAAACCCATTATTTTCAACCTTAATCAACCCTAACGGATCTATCCAATTTATCGGATCACCATTAACATATTGATAACTATTTAGTCCGCCTAGTATACCAAGTGGGTCTTGGGTGATATATCTGCCAGTAAATGGGTCGTAGTAACGGTTTAGGTTGTAATGTAACCCCGTCTCCTCATCATAATATTGCCCTTGGAATCGTAACGGATTATCCGGCAGGGAATCTATATCGTCCTGATGGTAGGTTTCGTTTATTATCTGCCCATAGGCATTATACTGGCATTCGTAGAGCGTGTCACCTAAGCTGCCGGTAAGGGCTATGGGTGTGCCGAGGTGGTCGTTTTGATACCAGTAGAGTTTGATGTTATCTTGTTGGGCATTACCGTGCACTAGGGCTAATGGACGGTAAGAGTCTGGCTCATAAAGGTAGGTTTGCCAGTGTTTATCGTTATCGGTCTCGGCAATAAGTTTACTACCTTGCCACAAATTTGTCTGGAACAAATTTGAACAACGCTTTAGCGTTGGCCCTGCAAGGGTAAGTCTCATGGATGAGACGAATACATAAACTCGGTAGTTTTACCCTCCACAGTTTTGCTGGTACGACGGTTAAACGCATCATAAGTATAAGTGATGATAAGCCCTGTCGGTTTAATCACTTTGATAAGTCGATGCCGGCAGTCGTATTGATAGTGGGTAACTAGACTGTGGTTGTTTCCACGCTTTTCAGCAATCAGGTTACCAAAGCGGTCATATTCAAAGTGTTTATCACTAAAAAAGGTTAGGCGGTTGCCTTTGGCGATATTGGCATGAAAAGGCGTAGGGGCTAGTGCTTGGGTTTCACTGATTTTATTGCCCGTTGGGTCGTAATCAAACTGCTCGACTTTTTCAGCATGATGTTGCTCGGGATTGACCTCAGGGTAAGTCACTGTGTGTAACTGACCAGTGTTATCATAACGATAACGGCGTGGCTGATGTCCGGTGATTTCGGCAAGCTGTCCGTTAGGATTGTAGTGATATTGCTGTTGCCAAATTGGCGTTGGCGAGGTCTGGGTGCTGATATCATAACCATGATAACGTTGATGGGCAATAAGTTGCCCTAGCGGGTCATATTGGTAACGGTTAACCAGCCCATTACCCTGACGACGTTCACACTCTCGCCCTTGTTTATCCCAACGAAAAGCCGCTAATGGCTGGTTTTAGTGCCATTTATATTGCGCTGAATAATCAGATGGCTGCCATCATAATCGTACTATTCAGTATGCCTTAAAGCATTGATATTTGCTCAAGATCTTCTAATATCCTTGGTGCTATATTTTCTTTTAATACGTATGATGGCAACTGTCCATCATATTTATAACTTTCATCAACGGTAAATGAATCAATATCCATTTTGGATAAAATATTTTTACAATAATCTTTAATAGCACTATCAGATAGGTTTGTAGATTTTATAAAATCAATCACAGCTTCTATCATCAATAACCTAGAAAAATCATCTAATTTTTCATTTTTACGTAAGAAATTAAAAGCGAAGTTAATATCGTCAAGCGAAAAATAATTTTTATTACATCTGATTAAGTCTAAATATAAAAAAAATTCACCTATCATTTTTTCATTATTTGATGATGATAATAAATTTTCTTTATTTTTTAATAATAATTCCTTATACCAATTAACTAATATATTTTGAGGAACATTATAATTTTTAAATGTTTTATATAAATAATCTCGCTCCATAAAAAAAGAATTACCCTGATATTTAAAAAATATTTCTTTAGCTTGCTTGTATATATCATCTTTCATCATATTAATTCCCTGTGCTTTTAATGGCTCGCCAATAATTTTTTTCTTTTACAAAATAGTAATTAAGTTTTATTAAAAAATTTACTTCTTGAGAAAAATAGCCTGTGGCTGTATAAGGATTATGGGATAATAATACCGTTTTATTTAAAGCAACTTGTTGTTCAAGAAAAGCTTCATTAATTTTCCACATGTTTTCTTCACCAAGTGTTACTGCTATTTCTGACCAATTATCTAATTCAAAATAAGTAGATTGAGTTTTTTTAGCTTCTTTAACATAGGAGATCCCTTTTTCATTATATTTACCCAACATAATTTTATCAAATTGTCCATTCTTTGTAGCTTGTATTGCTAAATCTGAATAAATATCTGGAGTAATTGCATCAATTGCTATGGATTTTGTTTTTTCCAGTAGCTTTTCGTTACCTTTTGAAGCCGTATTAATCAACTCTAACGGATCTATCCAATTTATCGGATCGCCATTGACATATTGATAACTATTTAACCCACCCAGTATGCCTAGCGGATCTTGAGTGATATATCTGCCGGTAAATGGGTCGTAGTAACGGTTTAGGTTGTAATGAAGTCCTGTTTCTTCATCATAATATTGCCCTTGGAACCTCAACGGATTATTCGGCAGGAAATCTATATCGTCCTGATGGTAGGTTTCGTTTATTATCTGACCATAGGCATTATACTGGCATTCGTAGAGGGTGTCACCTAAGCTGCCGGTAAGGGCTATGGGTGTGCCGAGGTGGTCGTTTTGATACCAGTAGAGTTTGATGTTGTCTTGCTGCGCATTGCCATGCACCAGAGCTAATGGACGGTAAGAGTCTGGCTCGTAAAGGTAGCTTTGCCAGTGTTTATCGTTATCGGTCTCGGCAATAAGTTTACTACCTTGCCACAAATTTGTCTGGAACAAATTTGAACAACGCTTTAGCGTTGGCCCTGCAAGGGTGAGTCTCATGGATGAGACGAATACATAAACTCGGTGGTTTTACCATCCACAGTTTTGCTAGTACGACGGTTAAAGGCATCATAAGTATAGGTGATGATAAGCCCCGTCGGTTTAATCACTTTGATAAGTCGATGCCGGCAGTCGTACTCATAGTGGGTAACTAGGCTGTGGTCTTTTCCACGTTTTTCGGCAATTAGGTTACCAAAGCGGTCATAGTCAAAGTGTTTATCACTAAAAAAGGTTAACCGGTTGCCTTTGGCGATATTGGCATGAAAAGGCATAGGGGCTAGCGCTTGGGTTTCACTGATTTTATTGCCCGTTGGGTCGTAATCAAACTGCTCGACTTTTTCAGCATGATTCTGTTCGGGATTGACCTTAAGGTAAGTCATTGTGTGTAACTGGCCAACGTGCTCATAAAGCAGACTGATTAATGGTTGTCCATTTGATAGAAAAGCTCATAACTGGGCGTTCTATTCGTCGAGTAAACTCTATCCCTTTTAATTTGGTTGATAGAATCAATTTTCACATTTAACTAGCAAATATACGAAATTTAGGATGCGAATACATAGGATTTGTTCCTTATTGAGGGCCACTCCATATTAATTTATTTTTTAGCTGATAAGGAACTAGTTCAAATAATTTTTTTATTCTTTCTATATGCCCTGGATAATTTGGAGATATATCTTCATTACAATTATCATAATAAAACTTAGCTTGATTATTTAAAAACCATATATCATGTTCTTTAAAATCTTTTTCTAAAATACTAATCATAATATTATGAACTAATTCAGCTTCATAAAAACATGATATATCTTTCGCCTTTCTAATCGCATTGTGGGACTGAACATTTCTAATATACGATAATGCAAATTCTAACATTTCTTTATATATGTCACATTTATTCATATTAATTTTTCCTTTTTGGCAAAGGTCTCATATCAACCGGAGGTTTATCTATTGGCGTCCATCGCCCATTCTTTATTAATTTTCTAATATAAGAGGCATCTCCTGTTGCCTTATAGATTTCCATTGCTGCTACCATCCTATGATGACCAGCTCCAACATAATAGTTACCTTTATTATCTATATAACCGCCTATACGTCCAAAATCTGCTTCAAAATTAAAATTACCTGATAACATATCATTTTTTAGCCTATCTACGGAAGCAGGATCTCTCAGTCCAACTTGAGTTCCTTTAATATTGGGAATGCTTTCAGATATAGTCGCTGTGTTTGTAGCTTTCTTTCCTGCAATCCCCTCAAACCCATTATTTTCAACCTTAATCAATCCTAACGGATCTATCCAATTTATCGGATCACCATTGACATATTGATAACTATTTAAGCCACCCTGTATACCAAGTGGGTCTTGAGTAATATATCTGCCGGTAAATGGGTCGTAATAGCGATTTAGGTTGTAATGAAGACCCGTCTCCTCATCATAATATTTCCCTTGGAACCTCAACGGATTATCGGGCAGAGCTTGGGTATCGTCCTGATGGTAGGTTTCGTTTATTAACTGCCCATAAGAATTATACTAGCATTCATATTATTAATATTCTTTACGTAAATAAAACCAGCCTAAATTGCCTTTTTGATCATAAATGCTAGTTGAACTCGGAACAACTGAAAGATTCAAGTACATTCCTACAAACTCTTGATATAAATCAGAAATAATCTCTGTATGAGCACATTCCATTTCTTCCCTTTCTTCTTCGGTTAATTCATTATCAAAAAATATCGTTATTGTTAAATCTTGCGCAACTATATTTGCAGTTACTCCTCGCATCTTTTTAGATGCTCGATCAATTAAACTATACATTGTATATATATTGATTCTATTTTCTAATTGTACTTGTTCTTCCTTTGTTTTATTTGCATACATAATTTATGGCCTCGCAGGTACAATATGTACCCCATTTTTAGCATAATGAATAGTAAAGTTTTTTGTTGGAACAAAAGATTTTGTAGTCACATCATAATATTGGCCAATTATTCTATTGGTTGATACTACCTCTTTCGAACCAGGATTACCTATAAGTCTTCCTGTTGGAATCACCCTCCCAGTCCCAGCATAATTATCAACCAATTGCTGAACATCAATATTTGAATCAATAGTACTTCTTGGTGTAGGGGCGCTAGCATTTGCCGTTTTATGCTCATTAGTACCAACAATATGTTTGTTTTGTTGATTCATATTAACAGTTAAGTTTGGATTTGCATCTGGGGCAAAATTAGCTCCGGGGTTTACCTGATTCGATTCCTTTCCTGCAATCCCCTCAAACCCATTATTTTCAACCTTAATCAATCCTAACGGATCTATCCAATTTATCGGATCACCATTGACATATTGATAACTATTTAACCCACCCAGTATACCAAGTGGGTCTTGAGTAATATATCTGCCAGTAAATGGGTCATAGTAACGGTTTAGGTTGTAATGAAGTCCTGTTTCCTCATCATAATATTGCCCTTGGAACCTCAACGGATTATCCGGCAGGGTTTGGGTATCGTCCTGATGGTAGGTTTCGTTTATTATCTGCCCATAGGCATTATACTGGCATTCGTAGAGCGTGTCACCTAAGCTGCCGGTAAGGGCAATGGGTGTGCCGAGGTGGTCGTTTTGGTACCAGTAGAGTTTGATGTTATCTTGTTGGGCATTACCGTGCACTAGGGCTAATGGACGGTAAGAGTCTGGCTCGTAAAGGTAGGTTTGCCAGTGTTTATCGTTATCGGTCTCGGCAATAAGTTTACTACCTTGCCAGATAAATTCGGTGGTTTTGCCGTCTACCGTTTTACTGGTACGCCGATTAAAGGCATCATAAGTATAAGTGATGATAAGCCCTGTTGGTTTAATCACTTTGATAAGTCGATGCCGGCAGTCGTACTCATAGTGGGTAACTAGACTGTGGTCTTTTCCACGTTTTTCGGCAATCAGGTTACCAAAGCGGTCATATTCAAAGTGTTTATCACTAAAAAAGGTTAACCGGTTGCCTTTGGCAATATTGGCGTGAAAAGGTGTGGGGGCTAGCGCTTGGGTTTCACTGATTTTATTGCCCGTTGGGTCGTAATCAAACTGCTCGACTTTTTCAGCATGATGCTGCTCGGAATTGACCTCAGGGTAAGCCACTGTGTGTAACTGGTCAGCGTTATCATAACGATAACGGCGTGGCTGATGTCCGGTGATTTCGGCAAGCTGTCCGTTAGGATTGTAGTGATATTGCTGTTGCCAAATTGGCGTTGGCGAGGTTTGGGTGCTGATATCATAACCATGATAACGTTAATGGGCAATAAGTTGCCCTATCGGGTCATACTGGTAACGATTAACCAGTCCATTACCTTGACGGCGCTCACATTCTCGCCCCACGTTATCATACAGTAGACCGATTAAAGACTGCCCATCTAAGGTCATGCCCCGTAATTGACCATGAATATGATGATATTTTAACCATTGCCCATCGGGCAGTTTACTGCCATTTATCTTGCGCCGAATAATCAGATGGCTGTCATCATAATCGTACTATTCAATATGATTTAAAGCATTGATATTTGCTCAAGATCTTTTAATATTCAAGGAGCGATATTTTCTTTTAATACGTCTGATGGCAACTGCCCATTATCGTTATAACTTTTATCAACGGTAAATGAATTAATATCCATTTTACTTAATACTTCTTTACAATATTTTTTAATACGATCATCTGCTGTTTTTTTATATTTAATGAAATTGATTAATATTTCAATGATTTTTATTTTTGAATAATCATCTAATTTTTCATTTTTGCTAAAAAAGTCAAATGCAAAATCAATATCACTAGCTGAAAAATATTGGCTATTGCATCTAATTAAGTCTAAATATACAAAGAAGTTAACCACTACATCACTGTTATTCGATGCAGATAGAAGTCGATTCTTGTTATTTTCAAGTAATGCTTTATACCAATCAGCTAATACATGTTGAGGAACATTATAATTTTTGAATGTTTTGTATAAATGATCTCGCTCCATAAAAAAAGAATTGCCCTGATATTTAAAAAATATTTCTTTAGCTTGCTTGTATATATCATCTTTCATCATATTAATTTCCTGTACTTTTAATGGCTCGCCAATATTTTCCTTCTTTTACAAAAGAGTAATTAAGTTTTATTAAAAAGTTTACTTCTTGAGAAAAATAGCCTGTTGCTGTATAAGGGTTATGAGATAACAATACTGTTTTATTTAAAGCAACTTGCTGTTCAAGAAAAGCTTCATTAATTTTCCACATGCCTTCTTCACCAAGTTTTACTGCTATTTCTGATCAATTATCCAATTCAAAATAAGTAGATTGAGTTTTTTTAGCTTCTTTAACATAGGAAATCCCTTTTCCATTATATTTACCCAACATAATTTTATTAAATTGCCCGTTGGGTCGTAATCAAACTGCTCGATTTTTTCAGCATGATGCTGTTCGGGATTGACCTTAAGGTAAGTCATCGTGTGTAACTGGCCAACGTGCTCATAAAGCAGACTGATTAATGGTTGTCCATTTGATAGAAAAGCTCATAACTGGGCGTTCTATTCGTCGAGTAAACTCTATCCCTTTTAATTTGGTTGATAGAATCAATTTTCACATTTAACTAGCAAATATACGAAATTTAGGATGCGAACACACAATATATAGAATTTGTTCCTTATTGAGGGCCACTCCATATTAATTTATTTTTTAGCTGATAAGGAACTAGTTCAAATAACTTTTTTATTCTTTCTATATGCCCTGGATAATTTGGAGATATATCTTCATTACAATTATCATAATAAAATTTAGCTTGATTATTCATAAAATGAATATCACTTTCCGTAAAATCTTGAATCAATATCTTTTGGGGTAAATTATGAACTAGCTCAGCTTCATAATAACAAGATTCATCATTCGCTTTTCTAATTGCATTTTGTGATTGAATATTTCTAATGTAAGGTAAAGCCCATTCTAACATTTCAACATAAATTTCATTTTTCATCATAACGTTTACCTTTTAGGTAGAGGTCTTGCATCAATAGGTGGTTTTTTTATCTCTGTCCATTTTCCATTAGATAATAGTTTTTTTACATAAGAAGCATTTCCTGTTTCTTTATAAATTTCCATTGCAGCAACCATTCGATGATGACCTTCTGTAACATAATAATTTCCTTTACTATCAACATATCCAGCTATAATATTATCGATTTTTTTAAAATCATAAATTTCATTTATCATATCATGTTTTATAGAGTCTATTTGGGTTGGGTTTCTTAATCCAACTTGAGTCCCTTTAATATTGGGAATGCTTTCAGATATAACCGCTGTGTTTGTGGCTTTCTTTCCTGTAACCCCCTCAAGTCCATTATTTTCAACCTTAATCAACCCTAACGGATCTATCCAATTTATCGGATCGCCATTGACATATTGATAACTATTTAACCCACCCAGTATGCCTAGCGGATCTTGAGTGATATATCTGCCGGTAAATGGGTCGTAGTAACGGTTTAGGTTGTAATGAAGTCCTGTTTCTTCATCATAATATTGCCCTTGGAACCTCAACGGATTATTCGGCAGGAAATCTATATCGTCCTGATGGTAGGTTTCGTTTATTATCTGACCATAGGCATTATACTGGCATTCGTAGAGGGTGTCACCTAAGCTGCCGGTAAGGGCTATGGGTGTGCCGAGGTGGTCGTTTTGATACCAGTAGAGTTTGATGTTGTCTTGCTGCGCATTGCCATGCACCAGAGCTAATGGGCGGTAAGAGTCTGGCTCGTAAAGGTAGCTTTGCCAGTGTTTATCGTTATCAGTCTCAGCAATAAGTTTACTACCTTGCCACAAATTTGTCTGGAACAAATTTGAACAACGCTTTAGCGTTGGCCCTGCAAGGGTGAGTCTCATGGATGAGACGAATACATAAACTCGGTGGTTTTACCATCCACGGTTTTGCTAGTACGACGGTTAAAAGCATCATAAGTATAGGTGATGATAAGCCCCGTCGGTTTAATCACTTTGATAAGTCGATGCCGGCAGTCGTACTCATAGTGGGTAACTAGACTGTGATTTTTTCCGCGCTTTTCGGCAATTAGGTTACCAAATCGGTCATATTCAAAGTGTTTATCACTAAAAAAGGTTAACCGGTTGCCTTTGGCGATATTGGCATGAAAAGGCGTAGGGGCTAGCGCTTGGGTTTCACTGATTTTATTGCCCGTTGCGTCATAATCAAACTGCTCGACTTTTTCAGCATGATGCTGCTCGGGATTGACCTCAGGGTAAGTCACTGTGTGTAGCTGACCGGCGTTATCATAACGATAACGGCGTGGCTGATGTCCGGTGATTTCGGCAAGCTGTCCGTTTGGCTGGTAGTGATATTGCTGTTGCCAAATTGGCGTTGGCGAGGTTTGGGTGCTGATATCATAACCATGATAACGTTGATGGGCAATAAGTTGCCCTAGCGGGTCATACTGGTAACGGTTAACCAGTCCATTGCCTTGACGACGCTCACATTCTCGCCCTTGTTTATCCCAACGAAAAGCGGCTAATGGCTGGTGGTCGAGTGTCATCCCCAGTAGCTGACCCTGATTGTAATGATATTCTAACCATTGCCCATCGGGCAGTTTTGTGCCATTGAGTAAGCCGGTGTTTTCATCGTAGCGATGGCGAATAGTCGCCCAGTTTTGGTGCTCGGCCGTTAAACGACCAACTTCATTATATTCCCATCCTAAAACCGATTGCCCGTCAAGTATTTGTGTTAATAAGCCGTTCTGATTGTAACTATAGTGCTCTTTTATGCCATCAGCTAGCTCTTTTACGATGAGTTTTCCACGGCTATCACGTTGGTAGCGGGTAATGAGCGGTTTTTCATCATGTTGGTTACCATACTCGTGTTTTTCAATTAAATAGCCATTTAAATCGTAATGATAAGTGGTTTTTACCTCGTCAAAACCAATTTCTTCACTCAATTGCCCCGTTGGCGTGTAGCTGAAGCGGTAACGTTCCCCTTTCTGATTTTCAATTTCACTGATTTGTAGATGGATATTATCATAACGAAATTTCAGCCGTTCACCATCTGGCAGCCGCTTTTCGGTCATTAAATGTAATGGCGAAGCGTAGTCATATTCCGTGACTTTACCCGCTTCATCTTTAAACCAAGTCACTTTGCCATAAGCGTTGTATTGATACTCACGGGTGGTGTTATTCGGGTAGGTGATTTTTGTGATTTGTCCTAAATCGTCATAAGTATAATAGGTCTTGCCCTGTTGTCCATCACTGACGACCGTGAGCCGAAGTAAAGCATCATAACTAAATTGAAAAAGACGTCCATCGGAAAAGCCTAGCTGTTGTAATTCACCGTTATCTCCCCACGTAAAATGTTGTTCGCTACCATCAGGGTATTGGGTCGATAAGCGCTGTCCATCTTCATTATAACGATGACGAGTGAGTAAACCGTCGGGCGTTTCCAACTCAATAATGTCGTCGTGATGGTTATAACGTATTCGCCATATCAGCCCATTTTTTTCAATTCGAATAATTCGTCCACGTTGCCAAGTATAATCTTCATAACTGTTGTCTGGGTAAATAATGGTTTTTAACTCGGCATTAACCGTATATTCATAGTGGGTTTGATGCCCTAACGCATCAATCTCAACGGTTTTCAATCCCTCTTCATTATACTGATAGGTTTTGGTCGCCCCATTAGCATCGGTTTCTGACTGTAACAAACCGTCTTTATGGGTGTAACACTTTTGACTGCCATCAGCCATGGTGACAATCACGTTTTCATCTTGCCATGTGTAACGTTCATCTAATTGCCCAAAGTTACCCCATTGACGTAAACAACGAACATCTTGACCTTCACCCTCCCAGACCCAGTTAAATTCAGCGCCTCCAGCCATTGTTCGCTTTTGAATAACATTTAAGGCGTCATATTCATACGTTTCAGTTTGACCCGCTGCGTTAGTTGCCCCAATAAGTTGGTGATGGTCATTATAGTGATAGTGCATTAGAGGGTGCAGCGTTTGCCATTCTCCTTCCACTAAAATCTGTATAGTGACCGTATCAATCAGTATTGATTGCTTATCACGATAACCAAAAGCTAAACGTCGTGTTTTATCTTGCTGAGGTTGTAAGGCTATCAAGCGATGATGATTATCATAAACCACATTGAGTCGGTGACCATACTTGTCAGTAATAGCACTTAAATAGGCCGTTTGTTCAACTCGTTTGAAATGATATCGTACGCGGTTGTTACCTTTTTTATACAGGATGTATTCATCGGCGGTGTCGCTTAAATAAATGCTTGACTCGGCTACCGGATTAATGATGATGGGGTCTTTTGGGGTAGGTAGCGGAAACGTGGTTAATAAGTTTTCATCATCCAACCAGACAACTTCTTCACCCTCAAATAATAAGTAATGCGCCAGAGAGTGGCTCCATCCATAGCCTAATCCAATATTGTGCTCAACAGCGCTGCTTCGGTAACAACGTTGCCAAATAAAAGGCAATAAACCTTTAAATTCACCATCATCAAGGGTGAGTAACTCTTCACCCGTTACCATCGATATGGGTTCACCACTTTGAGCTGGATTGCGTGAGGTTCCTTTTTTATTACGACTTTTAGATAAGCTAGATTTTGCCTTTGCAATTTTTTTCTCGCCTATTTGTATCCATGGCTTCAAGCGTGTGGATAACTTAATATATTGGCTTGATGATTTGATATGCTTAACAACATTAATACCATTCCCGCCCAAGATAGCCCTATTAGGTTTGATTGCTTTCATACTTTGTTTTAAGCCATCGCTCATTTTGGTCATGGAGTTAATAAATCGGCCACCCCCATTTATCGCACTAACCGATTTGCTTACCCCTGCTGTGACCCCTTTAAATATCAACGCTTCAACAAGGAATTCAGCAACAAATTCCATTACTGATATCATTATGGCAGAGTACATTTCACCCGCAAATACCATTTGATAATGCGGTGGAAGCATCGCCATCCAGCTTTGCGCATAATACGCAGCAAGATAAAAACGAACTTCATCTTGTAATAAGGTCAGCGTTGGTTCGTCACTAACTACACGCTCTTTAAATAACTCATCAAGCCAACCACGAAAATCCCATTCTTCAAGCTTTTCTAGCGCTTTTTTGTATTTTTCTAATTTGTCATCAACGCCCGTTACTAGCCCAACATTCCACCATTGAGATAATAACTGATATTGTTCTGCAATCTCTAATGTAGAATAGGATTCCCATTCTGGCAATATCTCATTGGTCCAGTTATCTTGCAGCTGTTGATGTAACTCATCGATAATCATTTGATAAGCTTGTAACCAGTTGTCGACATCGCCTTTTTCAACAGGCAATACCACAACATGGTATCTTGAATATTTGGCAAATTTTTCGTCTGACCAGTCTAGCTCTGCTTCACCGTTTTCATCTAGTGTAATGATATACTCTTGTTTTTCAGCTTCAGAAAGAGGAATATCTTCGTCTACTATGTACGGAATAGCATTTGTAGCACTAAAATACTGGGTAAGCGCTTTGGATTGATAAGGAATTAATTGAATTTTAACTTGACTTAAAATGACTTTTTCGTTGTTAAGCCCCTCCATATTATAACTGATTTTGACTTTCCCTTTATTCGCGCATTTGGCACAATAGGGTTTATTAATATTAACCTCTTGTGTTGAGCGTTGATAACTTAATAATTTTTCTTTAATATCAACATAAGGAATGACATTCGATGCGCCCCACCGCTTCATCCTTGCTTTATATTCATCTTGAGTTTCTTTTGAAAATGTAGATAAACAAGTTTTTAATTCAGTTAATAATGTATTGGCTCTTTTAATATAAAATTGTGGGTCTTCCTCTTTTTCGACAAGAAACTTAATAATTGTTGCACGGACAGATAGGTCCTGAACATTTATCGCTCCTTCAGAGCTTACAGATACTGGCGGGAGTACGCTGTTAACCTCTCGGGTAAATTTACCTATATTATTGTCATTATTGTCCATGTTAAGTTTCCTTTTTTTCTTTATCCAACTGCTGCAATATAAAATCAAAGACGTTTTGTTTTTTAGTTGATAACGATAAAAGATGAATGATTTTTGTTTCTAATACTTGATAAGGGAAAGCGGTATATATATCCAAATAATTTTCTTGTAATAATTGTAATATATGGTTGACTAAAAGCTTAGGTTGGGTGGCAGATAATTGTTCTAATAGATTTTCTGGCACCTGCCACCAAGGCGAAGTTTGTACCGCTTGCTCAACCGGTACATGCACCACATGTGATTGGTGATTAATCCAGTAAAAAGCAAAAGCAGGCAGCACGTCTTGCCAGCTATCGGTAAAATAATCAAGCATGATTGACAAATATTCGCCATCCCAATAGCGAAAAAACACCGTTTCACCATCGGGCATAATGGCTTGGGTTAAGCTCCGTAAATGAGCGCAGATGTCTGCAAAGGGTAAATGAGAGCGTGCTAGCCAGCCCCAGTCTTTGTGCTCAGTGTTATTAATCCAATCTAAAAAA
Source organism: Gilliamella sp. Nev6-6 (assembly GCF_001690605.1). Lineage (NCBI taxonomy): Bacteria > Pseudomonadati > Pseudomonadota > Gammaproteobacteria > Orbales > Orbaceae > Gilliamella > Gilliamella sp. Nev6-6. Next base: position 139,346 of record NZ_LZHP01000018.1, read on the forward strand.
GGACTATGCTCATCAAGTCTCACTAGCATGGGCATAACAGAAAACCAGTGCTCGTAAGGCGTGCCAGTATAAAGACCATAGGGCGTTTGTGAGCCATCAGTGATATAGTAGTTTTTAACCGCTTGCGCATCACTGACATTAGAAAGTACGGCATACAAAGGCATGGCAGAGGTAGCGGTAATCGTGCGCCATTGAGACAGTGGCATAGCTAGCATAATCTGCCCCTTGCATTGCACAATAAAACCCGTACTACTAAAAATCCGTTTAACTTATAAAAGACAAGAAAGGGATATTGAATAAGGCGATTGATGATTAAAGCAATATGACTAACAGCGAGCTCCATGATATTTACCTAAATTCCTTTAGAAAGTATTAAGAAACCGAAAAATAAAGGTATTTTTAGCTAAGATAAGATTATTTTTTATTCTATGCAACCTTTTTTAGTCTATTTTTGTTATTTTTTTAACAATAAACCTAGATTAGTTATGCTCTATACTTGTATTTTTAGCGCCTTGCCATGCAAAGTAAAAAGTAAATAATCTCAACCACGCTAAGGGCTGTTGAGCTTTTAATAAAAAGAAAGTAAACCATCATAAAGATGTTATTATAATTTCACCAAAAATTAACAATAACAATATGTTATGCGGTAAAGCAATCAAAACGCTTCAGTAAACTAATTGATTTTATTTAAGTTTTTGTTGGTTTTTATATGAAAGTCATGCTTTTAGCAAAACAGGAGGCGATAAGCCTCCTTGGGTTTGGATGAATAGTTTTAGTCGATTCACGACTAAGGGTAAGAATAATGTTACTGAGTGACGTTAGGTTCAATGCCTTATTTCATTTGAAACAGTGACATACTTTGCATGGTCATAAAGGTATATTGCGCCGCTTGTAAATTAGCTTGTAGCATGACATATTCTGAGATTGTTTCGTACCAGTCAACATCTTCAAGCTGGCTAATTTGAGTTTGAAATTCAATATCTAATGTTTTACCTAGTGCGGTTAATCTATCAATTTCGGCCAATATCGAACCACCTTCTGCTCTCAGTGTTGAAATATTATTAAATGAATTGTCTATACCGTGACGCGCTTTTGATAATCCATCCCTAAATTGTTGGACAGTCTCTTCATTGTCATAGTCTAAATCCATTTTTAACGCTTCAATTGCATAATCTATGCTTGCAAAAATATTACTTTCTGCGGGAGTTCCATCAGCTTGTTTAACATTTGCTCCCGTCATGAATACTTCAATGCCTGTAAAACTGAGTGCGATTTCTCGTGAGTCATCAATAAAAACGTTAACCGATGTTGTGCCGCCTACGTAACTCACTTCGCCAGATTCGTTTACAACAAAAGGTGGGGTGTCGTTTTTCTTGCCAGCAAAAAGGTAGTTGCCATTAGTATCTTTTGAGTTGGCTAATGATAACAGTTGATCTTTTAAAGCTTGTAATTTGTTGGCAAGATCTAATCTGTTTTCTTCATTTAATGTTTCGTTTGCTGCATAAATCAATGTTTCTTGAATTGTTTGGATAACGGTATTGGTTTCCGCTAAAATCGTTTCTTGACGGCTAAGTAATTTATCGGCGCTTTCACGGGTTGCTTGAAACTGTTCATTTTGCGCTTGAGCTTGTTTTATTATCAATGATTGTGATGCGCCCATTGGATCATCAGACGGCGATAAGATCTTTTTGCCCGTGGCTAAATGCAAACCAGATTTTTGCCATCGGCTATTGGTATTTAAAATACTTTGTAAGTTTTTTTGATAAAGTGAGTTTGTACTAAGGCGCATTTTTTATCCTTTTATCATTTAGTTAAACCTAAAATGGTATCAAATATTGTTGTTGCCGCATCTATCACTTTTGCATTAGCTTGGTAATACTGCATATATACCTGCATAGAGATATATTCTTCTTCAATATTCACTCCGGATATAGATTGATTTTGTTCATAAATTTGCTGAGTAATATTTTTGCTTGATTGGGCAGATATTTTAGCCGTTTGGGTTTCACTGCCAATATAATTGACTAAACTTGTGTAAGCACTTTTTAAGGTTGTTGTACCATTAACCAGCTTTTCATTTTGAATTTCTAGTAATTTGGCAACATTACGATTATCGCCTGCGCCATTTTCTTCATCATTAATACCCGTTGCGAGTTTATTAACGTCTTTGATTTGTAATTGTAATGATGAGGCAATATCGGCAACAGGTTTTATCATAAACGAGTCACCAGGCATTGCATTGCCATTGATCTCAATACAAAGCCCATCAAAAATTAACTTACCATCTTCAATTTCTGGTGTGATTTGTTTATGATCAGATAATCGAGTAACAACCCAATTGTCACCATCAAATTCAATTTTATAATCAGAAGCTTTTACGTCGCAAACTGAGTTAAATTCGATTTTTGCCGAGGCATTACCTTGATTTTTTATATTAGTGATACAACTAGGGGGATTGTAGTCAAATAACTTTTCACCCTGATTACCATTAATATCAACGCCTGACATATGCACTTCATTAAAACGTTCCGCCAAATTTAGGGCAATTAAACCTAATTGATTACGAGCTTCAGTTAATGGCCCGTCACGAAAGGTTAATAATCCGTTTAATGTGCCTGATGTAATATTTTGGCTAGTCAGTTCTTGTGTTGCTCCTGAATGATGCGTATAAATAATGGTATTTAATGTAGGATCGTCTTGCGATGGTTGTACCGATAATAGGTTAATTGAAGAGCCTTGGACTAAATTCAAGCCATTAGCCAGTGAAAGGTTATATTGCCCATTTTGTTCAGTAACGGTTATGCCAACGATTTCGCTTAACTCATTAACCAATTGATCGCGTTGGTCAAGTAATGCATTGGGTTCAAGCCCATTTCCCACCGCCTGTAAGTGTGAAATCTTTTGATTAAGTTCGGCGATTTGCTGAGTATAGGTATTAACCTTATCAATATTACTGCTTAGCTCGGTATTGACATTGGCAATTTGATTTTTTAAGTTTTTTTCTGTTTTATTAAATTGATTCGTCAATGAGGTTAGATCGCTAATAACAGTTTGCTTGGTCGCGGCATCACCCGCATTTGAAGCAAGCTTCTTTAAGCTAGCAAAGAGGTTATTGAATTGTGATGAAATGCTATTATCATTTTCTGCTAATAAATTATCTACCTTCGATAATTCATTATAATAAGCTTTAATCGATCCATCTTGCGATTGTGATTGACGTAGCTGTCCTACAACAAAATGGTTAAAGGCGCGATTAACGGATGATACTGAAACACCATTACCCACAAAACCAAAACTATGTTGAGTTCCATTTGCTTGACGTAAAACTTGCTGTTGGCGATTGTAACCGATTGTATGGGCATTACTAATATTATTACTTATCACATTAAGCATATTTTGCGCTGCATTTAATCCACTAATTCCCGTATTCATCAATGAATTTGTCATAAAAACTCCTAAATATAATATATAGTTTCAGTTAATAACGTGATTATTAAAAGAAAGGGCTGTTTTCTATATCGGCGCAATTTCTCAAAACTTTAATGATTTTTTCAACCCATTAATGGATAGTTTGTCTGATTTCACTATCCAAAAGGTAATGTGTTTTGATTTTTGAAATTATTTGACTATTTGATTATTGCTCGATAATGGTTTTTGATTGTTTTAAAAAATCAGTACCTGTCATGTTATTTTCATTTTCAATATATTGTTGGGCATTTTTATTCAAAATTAAGATACTAATGCGACGATTGGCATCTTTGCTGTAGTTAGGATTGTTTAAGCTTACTGTATCAGCTAACGCAATAATGCGAATAATCTTATTGGAATCTAAGCCACCAGCAATGAGTTCTCTTCTTGATGCATTGGCTCTATCCGCCGATAATTCCCAATTACTATAACCACGATCCCCTGTTATATATTGCCGCTCATCGGTATGGCCAGATAAAGTGATTTTATTCGGTAATGAATTAATAATAGGTGCTAGTGCATGCAAAATTTCTTGCATATTGGGATCAATGGATGTACTACCAATACCAAACATGGGTTTATCATCGAAAGCTAAAATTTGAATCCGTAATCCCAGCTCAGTTAATTCAATAATAAGATTAGGCGCTAAGCTTTTAAGGCGATTATCTATCTCAAACGTTTCATAAATTTTACGTGCAGCTTCAAGAAGTAGATTTCTTTCAATATGTAGCTGTTCATATTCATTTTGTGATGCATTTAACATATGGTTTTTTTCTTCGCCGATTTGTTTACTCACATCATCGCCACCACCAGGGATCGGGCTTTCACTGTCGCTAATATTTTTCCCGCCATTGTAGCCAAGAATTAAGGGCGTTCTAAAGTATTCAGCAATACCTTTTAATTCTTGGGGCGTTGATGTAGAAATTAGCCACATAACTAAAAATAGCGCCATCATTGCGGTCATAAAGTCGGCGTAAGCGATTTTCCACGAACCGCCATGATGCCCGCCGCCGTGCCCCGATTTTTTTCGGACAATTATTCTTACAGACTTATCTTTCATTATTAATTATTTTCATTTGGATTAGTGTTTTTGTCTTTAACTTCTTGTATGTATTGTTCTAATTCAAAAAATGATGGTCTTTCATGAGAGAAGAGTGTTTTTCGGCCAAATTCAATACAAATTTGAGGAGCATAATCATGCATACTGGCAATAAGAATCACTTTGGTGCACTCTAACATTTTGACCACGTCAGCGTTTCTTTGCTTCAATAAGGCTGCTAGCGGTGACACGAAACCATAGGCAAGTAAGATCCCTAAAAAAGTTCCCACCATCGCATGGGCAATAAGTTCTCCAAGTTCACTTGCTGGTCGATCTGCTTGCGCTAGGGTATTAATGACACCCATGACCGCGGCAACAATACCAAATGCCGGTAAACCATCACCAATACTTGAAATGGCATCAACGGGTTTTTCGAGTTCATGAACGAAGGTTTCAATTTCTTCGCTCATGAGTGTTTCGATCTCAAATACATCCATATTGCCACTAATCATAAGTCGTAAATAATCAGTGATAAAGTCGCAGATTCTAGGGTTAGCTAAAATCTGTGGATAGGCTTTAAATAATTCACTTTCATGCGGATTATCAATATCAGCCTCAATGGATAATCCTCCACTTTGTCGGATCTTCGTTAATACGCTGTACATTAAATTAATTAATGTTAAATAAAGTGCTTTATTATATTTAGAGGTTTTAAATAATTGTCCTAAAGATTGCAGCGTGGCTTTGATGACTTTCTTTTCATTACTGACAATAAAAGCACCAACTGCTGCGCCTCCAATAATTAACAATTCGAGTGGTTGAAACAGCACAGCTAAATAACCGCCACTTAGCACATAACCAAGTAGCGCCGAGGCGATAACGACAATATAACCTATAATGATTAGCATTGGTTTTTTTCTTTCTCCATAAAATAACAGCTAAATTGCTTTAATACTTATTTTTAATACTTATTTAAGCAGTGATCTGTCTAGTAGTTGATGAATTTAAATAACTTGGTCTTGATAACACTTTCATGCATCTTTCGTCATTTTCTTTTTGGGTTTTATTATTTTTATCCGCTCTTGATGGTGGTTGACATAAGCTACAAGTAAAAGTATTTCGAGGATGATAAGCATGAGTAATAAAAAGCCCACGGCATTCCGTGCAACAGGATTGTTGCATCACCTTTTTTTCGACAAATTTGACTAAAATCCAAGCTCTAGTCAGCCCTAAAACAGGTTCTTCTTTATGCGAACATTGACATTGTTCTAAATAAAGTTGATAAGCTTTTAAAATAGTTTGAATGCCTGACTTGAGCCCATTTCTCACTAAAAACGCATAAGCATTATAAAATATACTGGCATGAATATTGGGTTCCCAAGTCATAAACCACGATGTTGAAAAAGGCAATAAACCTTTAGGCGGTGGGCAACCTTGAATCTCTTTATACAGTTTTATCAGTTTATTTCGGCTTAAATTGGTTTCGCTTTCTAACATTTGAATTCTGCCACCAAGGGAAATTAATTTGATAGCGAGTTGGGTTTCTTTATATTTTTGAATAATACTTGTACCTGTCATCATCATTCCTTAGCTACTTATTGATTGAATCTAATAGCAAACTTGATAAAAGAATTCCTGTATGCATCTGTTTTATATCTCTGACGCGCGATTCTTCTGTTAGCTTTTTCATCATTTCTGCATTTTCAAATCTTAGCTGAAATATGAGCTGATTGGTTTCGGATAAAACTAACATCTGAGCAGTACTTAAATGGCTAAGTATGTCAGCGGTTTGTTCATCAATACCTAATCGATACATTGCCATTACTTTATCTTTCTCAAGCATACGCTGGCTTAACAGTAGTGTTGAAAGATTTAAATGATGTATGCATTTAAGAATATCGTCATCTAGTGTGTTTCCCAATTTAGTCACCAACCTATATCTGTTTTTCGCATAAAAAAACGAAAATTAGTAAAATTAAAGTTAAATATTTTTTTTCGCCTAAAGTTACATTTTTAAATGCGAAAGGTCAATAAAAAAATCATTTCAATTTATTTTCGATTGATTACGATTTATTTAAATTTTTTTCTATTTCTTCTAACAAGAAACTTTACTTTGTATTCTTTTTATTGCTTGGCTATGCAATTGGCTTACTCTTGATTCACTAATATTCATTACCTTACCAATCTCTTTTAAATTAAGATCTTCTTGGTAATAAAGCGCTAGGACAAGTTTTTCCTTTTCTGGTAGATTTTCAATTTGTTGGTTAATAATGGTGTAATTTTCATCGCTGATAATTGCCGAAAAAGGATTGTTATCCTCGCCATGCTCAATGATGGCATCAATGTTATCGCCTAACTTTAGTTGGATCTCATCAAATGAGCCTATCTGGCTATAATTCGAATCTAATAAAATTTTATGATATTCAGTAAGGGATAATTGCAAATACTCGGCGATCTGATGATCGTTAGGAGTGATGCCTAATGTTTTCTCTAATTCATTGATTGCCGCTGTGACATCTTTTATTTTTTTGCGAGTTTGTCTTGGTAACCAATCTCGGCTACGTAGCTCATCTAACATTGCCCCTTGTATTCTTGGAATAGCAAAGGTTGCAAAAGTATTACCTTGAGTGGCATCATAACGTTTGATTGTATCTAATAAACCGATATAGCCAACTTGTAATAAATCGTCTAGCTCAACCGTTGCCGGCAAACGAACTGCTAATTTTAAAGCTTCATTACGTACCAAATGAATATATTGTTTCCAATCGATTTGGTTTATTACACCATATGAGTTATATAAGCTATCATCCATTTTTTGAACCAATGTTAAGAAAAATGCCGAATAGTATTATGACGATAGTTAATGAATTTAATGGGCAGAATAAAGGGCGAAAAAATAGTTAATTATAATTATTAGCCATAACAACATTATAAAAATACTGTTATGACTATGTGTAAATTTTGAATGATCAAAAATGGGTAATTACAATTATTGTAATAAAGAAAGTACTGATTGTGGTACTTGGTTAGCTTGAGCTAGTACTGAAGTACCTGCTTGTTGCAAGATTTGACCACGAGTCATGTTTGAAACTTCTGTTGCATAATCAGCATCTTCAATACGGCTACGCGCAGAACTTAAGTTGTTTACAGTATTATTGATGTTGTTTACTGTTGATTCGAAACGGTTTTGTACCGCACCAAGTTGGCCACGTAATGCATCAATGTTTGATAATGCCTCATCAATTGTTTTTAATGGATCTGTGGTTAGGTCTTCACCTGAAATTTTAAATCCATCTAAACCAAGTTCAGTACTATCAATTTTTTTCAAATGGATTTCAATAGTTTCACCATCGTTTGCACCCACTTGAATTTTAAGCGTTTTATCTTCTGATAATACTTTAGAGCCGTTGAAATCAGTTTGTTTAGAAACACGATCGATTTCGTCTAAACGTTGATCGATTTCATTTTGAATTGATACTAAATCGCTTTCAGAATTGGTGCCATTGGCTGCTTGAACAGTTAATTCACGAATACGTTGTACGTTGTTATTGATTTCGTTTAACGCACCTTCAGTAGTTTGTGCAAGGGAGATACCATCATTTGCATTACGTGCCGCTTGCGTTAAGCCTTTAATGTTTGATGAAAAACGGTTAGCAATTGCTTGACCTGCTGCATCATCTTTTGCGCTATTAATACGCATACCTGATGAAAGACGCTCAATAGAAGTACTAAGAACGCTTTGAGAATTGTTAAGGTTATTTTTTGCCATTAAAGACATTGTATTTGTATTAATTACTTGTGCCATTTTTATCTCCAATAATATAAATATTAAAATCAACAAGATATTTAAATTTAATTCATAATTCTTGCTGACAAATAACTTATCGGTAACAAAATAGGGAACTTTAATCTTTTTGATGATTATTTTTTTATAGCAGCAATTTAGTTGTAAATTAAACTGATATTATTAAATATAATCATAGTATTATTTTTTGGAAATAATTTTCTAATGATTTTTTTATTCGAAAGAATAGATTATTATCAATTTATTAGATAAATATTTAAAGGAAGACTAAATTTTTCTAATTATCAGCCGATATAAACAATATTGAATAATTGTTATAGGTAGACTAAATCATGGCAATGAGCGCATTAGGCATTGGTTCTGGAATTGATCTTAATGGTATTTTAGATCAACTAGAAGTGGCCGAAAAAACACGTTTAACCCCAATTACAACTCAACAAAAAGCAATTAATGCTAAAATTAGTGGTTTTGGTAAATTAAAAAGTGCATTAACAACATTTAATACTGTAACGGAAAAACTTCAAAAAAAAGATCTTTTTCAAAGCCGAATAGCAACAGGAAATGACAATTATTTTTCGGTAAAAGCAAATAGCAAAGCAGCATTAGGTAATTATACAGTTACAGTTGATCAATTAGCCACATCTCATGGTATTGCTACATCGACAATCAATGATAAAAATGCTAAGTTGGGTAATGATAACCAAACGCGAACTATTACTATTGAACAAGCTAATGGTCAAAAAATTGATATAACCTTATCTCAGGATGAGACATCTTTAGAATCAATAGCAAATGCCATTAATAATGCCAAAGTTACTAATGAAGATGGAACAACCAGCTCTTCAACAATGAATGCTTCCATTATTCGTTCCGGAGCAGATGGTTATCAATTAGTCATCACATCGAAAGAAACAGGTGAACAACAAAGCATTACTTCTATTTCATCAGATGACGAAATGTTAAGTAATGTTATTGGGTTTGATATTAATCAATCCAGTAATAGTCATATGACTGAAGTTGCAAAAGCGCAAGATGCTAAATTTTCGTTTAATGGTATTGCCATAACCAGTGGGTCTAATACGGTTAAGGATGTTATTGCTGGTGTTGATATTACCTTAAAACAGATAACGCCAACTAGCCAAAGCCTTGCTATAACTGCTGATCATGAAAAAACGGAAGAAGCCATAAAAGAATGGATAGATGCATTTAATCAATTACAAACAACGATTTCATCATTAACTAAGTTTACTGCAGAAGATAAAAATTCAAAAGAATTAAACAGTAGTAATGGTCCACTTATTGGCGATTCAACGTTACGTAATATTGATCAAAGTATTCGTTCAATCTTTGCCAAAGGACAATCAGGCGAATTTGCTGTTTTGTCGCAAATAGGCATCAATATGGACAAAAGTGGCCAGTTAACGATCAAAGAAAATGAGCTGAAAAAAGCACTCAATGAAAACAGCGATGCGGTAATGATATTATTTACTGGTGATGGTGAAAAAACGGGTATTGCTAACGAAGTTTTTGCCAAAGTGAGTGGATTTATTGATAGCGATGGCATGATTGATTCAGCAACTAATGGGTTAAATTCTACCTTAAAATCATTAGAGAAACGCCATGATCAAGTAAGCAATTCTATTGAACAAACTATTGAACGTTATCGAGTGCAATTTACCAAATTAGATATTTTAATTAACGAGTTAGATAGCATGAGTAATTATTTAACAACCCAATTTGACATGATGGCAAATTTAAAAAAATAGGGAGTAAATAATGTACCAATTAGGTTCTAAGGCCTATGAGCAAGTGAATTTAGAAACGCGAGTTAGCCAAGCATCGCCTCATCAATTGATCGTATTATTATTTGATGGTGCGCTTAACGCAATTAAATTAGCTAGCTTGTATATTCAAAAAGGTAATATTGTCGGTAAAGGTAATGCAATTTCTAAAGCGATTAATATTGTTGATAATGGGCTTAAAAGCTGTCTAGATTTAGAAAAGGGCGGAGAAATTGCCGAAAATTTAGATCGTCTCTATCGCTATATTAGCCAACAGTTAGTTTTAGCTAATTTACATAATGACAAAGAAAAGCTACAAACTTGTTATGATCTGTTAAACAATATTGCCGAATCTTGGCGTGAAATTGCAAAATAAAAAAGGATACTTATGCAAGGAAATAAATTATTAGAACAATATGAACAATTGAATTATGTCGTTGAACAAATGTTGATTAATGCACACGATGAACATTGGGAATCATTAGTCAGTTGGCAGGAAAAATATCAACAATTGTCTGAAAATCTTATAATAACAGGCGATTTTATCCGCATGGATACATTGCCAAAACAACATCGCGATATCATTCAGATGTATATAAAAAACATTTTAAGTTATCAACAACAATTAACTCAATTGATTATTACTCGTCATGCTCAGCTGAGAAAGATGATCGGCGAGCATGTTGATTATCAAAATAAAATAGACAACTATCAAGAAATGGCAAGATTAATGTGAGTTTGCAAACTGATTGGTTTGAGTTTTATTTATCAGATAAAGCTCAAGCCAATATGTTTATTCAACTCGTTTTAACAAACACATCTATTTAAAATAAACCATTTTTTGTTTGATTATCTTCTTCTTTCTCATAAAAGATAACTGTGTCATTGGCATTTTTGGTTTGGATGATACTGCCAATGATTAATTTTTTTCAGGATAATTGAAAAACGTCTAAGAATGCTATTGTAAAATAGCTACGGCATACAATGTGCTTGCACTGGTGCTGCGTATCTTTCGCAATAAGTTGCTCCCTTGGCATAAAAAACAATGTAATGGTTGGTTTCAGCATATCTGCAAACTAAATAAGGCGTTATTTGTGGGATAAGTTACCATATTACTTTTTCTTTTTTAAATTCGGGTACTAAATCTACCTTATTACAGATTGGTCCAGCAAATAGTTTGGCGTTATTAAGCTGGTAAACATTCTGTCCATCAGAAAAAGTTGTAGGGCAACTCACAACAGGGAATTGCGCATGGCAATTGATTGATACTATGCTGAGTAATAGACCAGTGAATAATATTGTTTTTTGAATATTATCACGTTGAATCCTTTATGTATTTCATTGGTTGTTTTTTTATTAAAAAATCGCATTATGTCGTTATTTTTTAATAGCAGAGTAAAAATGGTAAAGTTTTTTGAGTCATCAATTGATAACAAAAATAATATATTGCGTAGAAAAACAAGCATCAAAAATATGAACGATGCTTATTTTAAACTTGAATGGTGTGGTGCGTTGATTATCGCATTTAGATCAGAATTAATGGTTATCGGTAAAAGTAAAATGCAAAATTTAGGATATAGGAATGATATTTGATGCCATTAATTAAACATTCATATTCATAATTTCTTGATAAGCGGCAACCAGTTTATTACGCACTTGAATACCAAACTGCAATGAAACCGATGACTTTTGCATATTAACCATCACTTCATTTAATGACGTATTGGGATCGCCCATTTCGAAAGCTTTAGCGTCATTATGTGCTTGTATTTGTCGCTGACTTATTCCATCTAACGCATTTTTTAGCGCTAAACCAAAATTTTGTTTATCAGAAAAAGTTGATTGTTGTGAAGTTTCTGTTAATTGATTTAAGTTAGCGAATTGAATTGAATTTAACGTATTGATTGTATTCATGTTGATAATTACGTCTTGTATTTTTTTGTCAATGTACCATTAAATTTATCATAAAAATAAAAAGCCAAAGGGTTTAAGTAAGGGGAAAACTATACGCTTTTCTAGCCATTGAATTTTCTAAATACATGGATAATAAACGACAGAGTAAATCTAAATAGTTTAGAATCAGGATGCCTATGACTAGCCAAACAGTCAATAATAAAGGTCAATCAATATTAAATAAGTTACCTTTTGTCAATCAATTAAAACAAAACAAAAAAATGGCATTGTTAATTGCTGGTGTCATTACAATCGCAATGATGAGTTTTGTCTATTTATGGGCTAAAGATGAGCCTTACGCAGTTCTATTTAGTCATTTGAATGATAAAGATGGTGGCGAAATTATTAGCCAGCTTGATAAGATGAATATTCCTTATCAATTTTCCTCTTCTGGCACGACTATCTTAATTCCTGAAGATAAAGTTTACGATACCCGTTTACGGATTGCCCAACAAGGGTTGCCTAAAGGTGGTGCAGTTGGTTTTGAATTGCTTGATAAAGAAAGTTTTGGTATGAGCCAATTCAATGAGCAAGTTAATTATCAACGCGCTTTAGAAGGCGAATTATCAAGAACAATTGCTATCATTAGTAGTATTGATGATGCGAGAGTGCATTTAGCTATGCCTAAACCTTCTTTGTTTGTTAGAGAACGCAAATTTCCTTCAGCGTCAGTAGCATTAACATTACTCCCAGGTCGCTCATTATCGCAAGGTCAAATTGATGGCATTATTCATTTGATTTCAAGTAGTGTACCGGAATTACAGCCCGACAAAGTCACAATTATTGATCAGCGAGGCAATTTATTAACTGGTGAAAGCTATCGTGACAGAAGCGCGAATGTTGCGCAGTTGGAGTTTAGTGAGCGGATTGAAAACAGCGTTCGTGAGCGAGTAGAAAAAATTATTATTCCTATTTTGGGTAAAAATAACGTCAAGGTACAAGTGAATGCTGATGTTGATTTTAGTCGCCAAGAATCGACATCAGAAACGTATGATCCTAATAGCAATATTGCGAATCAAACCATCCGTAGTAAACAGCAAGTCGAAAATCATCAATCAGCAACAAGCTATGGTATTGGCGGAGTGCCAGGTGCATTATCTAATCAACCTGTACCAACACCTAGTGCACCAATCGATGAAAACGATGAATCGATTGAAAAAAATAATAAACAACAACCTTACAACTTACAATCGAATAATACCGTTAATTTTGAAGTAAATAGACAAGTTATACGTAGCCAAATACCGGAAGGACGGGTTAAACGTTTATCGGTGGCTGTTTTGGTTAATTATAAATTTGTCACCATTGAGCCAGATGAGGCTAAATCTGATGATGACAGCAAGTCATCTTCTATAACAGAACAATGGGTAAAGTTAGATAACGATGAGCTGAAAAATATTGAAGCATTAGCACGCCAAGCAATGGGCTTTTCTGATTTACGTGGCGATACATTAACGGTTGCAAATTTGAAATTTACTGATCAATTATTTGATGAAAACGAAAATATCGCATTTTGGAAAACAAATGAATTTTATGACTCCGTTAAAAATGCAGTTAAATATTTAATTTATATTGCCATTTTATGGGTTTTATGGCGTAAGGTATTACGATCGTTCTGGATAAAATTACAAAGACAGCTTCTTAACAGTAATGGTCAAACATCTGATATTGAGCTATCAGCGGAAGAAAAATTAGATTATAAAGCACACAGTAAACAGCAACACAAAATGTTTGAAGATAATATGCAACAACAACAGCACATACGAAAAATTGTTGAGAAAGAGCCTCGCGTAATGGCATTAATTATTCGTAGCTGGATAAGTAGGGAGGACACTAACCAATGATTTTAAGTGAATCTCAGAAAGCGGCTGCCATTTTAATGGTATTAGGCGAAGGGCTGGCGGCGCAAGTAATGCAGCATCTTAGCCAAAAAGAAGTACAACAAATTAGTAGTGCTATGATGTCGTTGCCTCAGTTTTCTCAAGAACAGTTGAAAGGCATACTTAACGAGTGCCAAGTTGCACTTGAAGAGTGCGCTGTTTTAAATACTGATCCCAATGGTTATTTACGATCAATATTGGGGCGTTCACTGGGTAGTGAAAAAGCGGAACGTTTACTTGATGAACTTTTATCAACTGAACAAGAAGAAGCTACCGATGGTCTTGAAATGCTCAATTATATTGATGCAACAAGAGCGGTTGATCTAGTGAAGAAAGAGCATCCTCAAATTATAGCAACGATTCTTGTTCATCTAAATCGCGATTTAGCGGCAGAAATTCTAAACTTATTTGATGATGAATTACGAAACGATGTTATGTTACGTATTGCAACATTTGGGGGGGTTGAGCCTTCAGCGCTTCAATTGCTTTCAACCTCACTATCGACTTTACTACATGGTCAAAATATCAAACTTAATAATCTTGGTGGTATACGTACTGCGGCAGAAATTATTAACTTAATGAAAACACAGCAAGAAGAGCAAGTTATTAATGCATTGCGTGATTATGATGGAGAATTAACCCAAAAAATTATTGATGAAATGTTCTTGTTTGAAAATCTTGTTGAAGTGGATGATAGAAGTATTCAACGCTTACTTAAAGAAATCGATAATGAAATGTTAATCATTGCATTGAAAGGTGCAACGGTTGAGTTACGTGACAAATTATTAAGTAATATGTCACAGCGTGCAGCCTCTATTTTACGTGAAGATTTAGAAAATAGGCCACCTGTACGTTTATCTCAAGTTGAAACCGAACAGAAAAAAATATTGGCGATTGCTCGTCGATTAGCAGAAAGTGGTGAAGTGATCCTAAGTAGCGGTGATGATGAATATGTGTAACCGGCTAGATAGATCAAATTGGAAACCATTAATTTTTCAAGATTTTTATTTATCCGAATTACCGAAGTTAAGTAAAAATGAAGTTACTATAAACGTTGAAATTGATGAACCTGAAACAGAATTAACTGCTACCGAGATAGATAATGTTGTAATTGAACCAGAGTTAAATCAGGCACAACAGTTAGAGCTGTTAAAAGAAAAGGTAAAAAAACAGGCTTATCAGGAAGGTTTTAATTTAGGTCAACAAGAAGGTTTCAATGCAGGTAAACAGACTGGTTATGATGAAGGATATCGAATTGGCGAGCAAGAAGGGCGCCAGTTCATTGAACAACAACTTAATAAAGAAAAAATAAATGCCGTTCAAGCTATAGCTAATTTAATGACTAATTTTCAAAATTCGATTAACGAAATCAATGAATTAATTGTTCCTAAACTGCTTGATTTAGCATTGATTGCTGCGCAAAAAACAGTAGGTACGATACCAAAAGCTAAGCAAAAACAGCTTATTTATACCATAAAAACATTAGTTGAACAGTGTTCAATCTTGTCTGAACCTATTGCATTGCATTTTAATCCGGCTGATTTGCTATGGTTAGAACCCATGCTGAATGATGAAATCAGTCAACATCATTGGCAACTTATTGCCGATTCTAACGTAGAACAGGGTGGATGTAAGATATTTACCGAAACTAATGAAATTGACGCAAATGTCGGTCAACACTGGCAAATAATGTCTGATAGCCTAAAAGAGGACAATCATTAACATGAGATATTCTGCAAAATGGCTAAGTAAAATTGATCAGGCTAAACAACAACTTGAATCATTATCACTAATCCGCCAATACGGAAGATTGGTTAAAGCATCGGGACTTGTGTTAGAAGCTACTGGACTAAAGTTACCTTTGGGATCTAACTGCTTGGTTGAACGACAAACCGACGGTCGAATTGAGCCTGTTGAGTGCGAGATAGTTGGATTTAGTGATAAAACGCTTTACTTAATGCCATTTGAATCCACTGACGGTATTTTATTAGGCGCTCGTGTTTATACCAAGCAATATGATTTAGCGCACTTTAGTCATAAAGTATTACCCATGGGAATGGGTTTGTTAGGTCGAGTTGTTGATGCTATGGGTAAACCGTTAGATGGTCAACCGTTACCAGAAGATGTTGAATTTGTTGGATTATCTCATAAATCGATTAACCCATTACAGCGCACGCCAGTTCACCAAGTGCTTGATGTTGGCGTTAGAGCAATCAACGCATTATTAACGGTTGGTAAAGGACAGCGAATGGGGTTATTTGCTGGTTCTGGCGTTGGAAAAAGCGTTTTACTTGGCATGATGGCACGTTACACCCAAGCCGATATTATAGTTGTCGGATTGATCGGTGAGCGGGGGCGAGAAGTTAAAGATTTTATCGAAAATATTTTAGGTGAAGAGGGATTAGCGCGAGCGGTTGTTGTTGCCGCACCAGCGGATGTCTCGCCATTATTACGCTTACAAGGCGCTGCCTATGCGACTAAAATCGCCGAAAATTTCCGCGATAAAGGGTTTAATGTGTTACTGATTATGGACTCTTTAACGCGTTATGCCATGGCACAACGTGAAATTGCGTTAGCTATTGGAGAACCACCAGCAACGAAAGGCTATCCTCCATCGGTCTTTGCCAAATTACCAGCATTAGTTGAAAGAGCAGGCAATGATGAAGAAGGAAAAGGCTCAATTACGGCATTTTATACGGTATTAACTGAAGGTGATGATCAACAAGATCCGATTGCTGATTCAGCTAGAGCCATACTCGATGGGCATATTGTTTTGTCACGCTCACTTGCTGAGTCTGGTCATTACCCCGCTATTGATATCGAGGCCTCAATCAGTCGAGTGATGACCGATCTTACCGCACCTGAGGATGAAAAAAAATCACGGTTGTTTAAACAGTTATTTTCAAGTTTTCAACGAAACCGAGATTTGATTAATGTTGGTGCTTATGTGTCTGGCACCGATCCTTTATTGGATAAGGCGATTATGCTGTTTCCTGCTATGCAAAAATTTTTACAGCAAGGAATTAATGAGCATTGTAGTTATCAAGATGCTTATCAACAATTAGTAAATATTGTCGAACCCAAATTAGCTAGTTAGGACTGAGTAATGGTAAATAAAAATTCTGGGCAATTTGCTTTTTTAACACTAAAAAAATTGGCGCAAAAATCGGTAGACGATACTTTACTTAAGTTAAAAAAAGCCCATGAAAATCATCGTAATGCACAATCACAACTGAATGTATTAAATGATTATTATGATGAGTACCGACAAAAATTAAATAATGCCTTATCTCATGGTATTAATGGATGCCAATTAAGTAATTTTAATGCATTTATTTCAACCCTTGAAAAAGGCATTGAACAGCAAAAAAAAGTATTGTTATCGTTAGATATTAAGCAAAAGCAAATAACCCATCAACTTAATCAATCACAAAAAAACTTGAACACTTATACAACATTATTAGACAAGCAATATAAAAAACGGTTACAGCAACAAAGCCGTTTGCAACAAAAACTGACTGATGAATTTGCACAGCTACAACTAGCAAGGAGAGTATTAAATGAATATTAATCTTATTAATGATTTAAATCTTACCCCATCTCATCAATCGCAATCAGTTGAAACGGATGTAATTGCAAGTGATAATGATGGTTTTCAACAATTATTGCAACAGAGTGAAAAGCAAAGCCAACAAGGCAAAAAAATCATTAATGCTGAGTTAAATGTTATCGATGATACACACGAAGATCATGATGCTGATATGATCATTATGGCTATCAATCCTTTTTATATACAAACTATTGAACAAGAAAAACAAGATGTTGTAAGCGCAGAACAAAATAGTGAGGCAAAAAACAAGCCAAATTTATCGATAACAAATCCTCTAAATACTGCCATTTTAGATGCGGATGTATTCGATAATTTATCGTCAGAAACGTTAATTAATGATCAGCCAACACAGCTACTGGCCTCTATTTATGACAGTGAGAATTTAATCAATAAAGCAAAACAGCAAACAGATGTCATGCCATTGTCGGACAATAACCAATCGATAGCCACTGATCTTGTGCATAAAAAAGCCACAAGAATTAAAAATGATGTGGGTAATACGCATTTTAATCAAGCAAATAATGACGATCAAGGTGCGATTTTGCATATCAATCCCGAATCAGCTTTAACTACCCATGCCAATGGGCAAAATGCATTAGTACCGTCAGTTAATACTAGCACGACATCAGCAACACTAAATATGTCGATGCAAGCAAATACTACGCAATGGCAAAATTCATTAACAGAACAAATTATTATGTTTAATCGGCAAGGTATTCAATCTGCCAACATAAATTTGCATCCACAAGAATTAGGATCATTACACATTAAACTTGCGATCAGCGATGACAAGATGAATCTTCATATGATGGCAGCACATAGTATTGTTAAAGGTATGTTAGAATCGGCGCTACCTTTCTTAAAAACATCATTAGCCGATCAAGGCATTACCCTAGAACAAGCAGATATTGGTGACTTTTCGATGATGAGTGATTCGCAACAATCTGCTATGTATCAGCAAACCAAACACAATCAGTCACATAACGCCCTAACGTTAGATCCAGAGACAAACGATATCAATGTTGAACAAGTACGTGTTGAAAATAGCCCACAAAAATCGGCACTCAGTATATTTGCTTAACGATTAAAATTACTATTTATTATACAAATTGGGGATTAGAGAAGATGAAACGTTTAAATAGGTCATGTTTTGTTGCCTATTCTTCAAATCAATTTTAAAAATATGATTTATTATTCTCGTCACTATAGCCAATTAATGGATTATAAATCTTTTTAAATTTTTATAGAGACAAGAGTAAATATGCCTACAACGTCCAAAAAAGTAAGTGCTTTAAATTTAATCCTTATTCTTATTACCCTATCAGCAATAAGTGCCGCAGCTTATTTGTGGTTTCAAGGCTATCTAAAAGACACAACTAAAGTGCAAGAAGAGCCTGAAATCGTCTCGCCAGTATTTTTAACATTAAAACCGTTTACTATTTCATTGCCTGTTGCTGAAGATAATATTGAGATGACTAAAATCCTTTATGTCGGGGTGGTATTACGTGTTAATGATGAAAATCAAAAAACAGTGCTATTGGATTATTTACCCGAAGTAAGAAGCGATATCCTCCTCCTTACTTCAAAGCAATATATTAATAAGCTAAAGCAAGAAGCAGGGAAAATCGATTTACAAGAACAGATAAAAAATACGTTATCGCGAAAATATAATGCAAAACATTGGGTAAATATTGATGAAGTTTTATTTACTGATTTTATTATACGGTGATGATTATGCCTGATAAGCGTGAGCCGAAACAAGACATAAATGAAAGCAGTGATGCTTTAACCCCTGATAATTTTGTTGTAGCTGAAGATGATAGCAATATTGATGCTTTGGGTGCCTCGTTACCTACAGGAAAAAAGACCGATGTTAGACCTTATGATTTATCAGTCAAACATCGATTTATCCCTGAACGTTTAACGGCATTAGAGATCATTAATGAACGTTTTGCTCGGCAATTTCGAATTGGATTATTTAATCAATTACGCCGTAATACTGATGTAATTGCCTCTCCCGTTGAGTCTCATACGTTTAAAGAGTTTTCTGATATTTCATCAGCAAATCATTTGAATTTAGTGCACCTTAACCCATTAAGAGGAACTTGTTTATTTTCATTCTCACCTGAGCTAGTGTTTATTATTGTGGATTCATTGTTTGGCGGTGATGGACATTTTTCCCAAATAGAAACAGAAGGGCGGGAATTTACGCACACGGAACAGCAAATCATTAAACGAGTGCTCGAGTTAACATTAGTTATTTATCAAAATGCATGGGCTGATATTTACGCCATTGAAACCGAATATATTCGTTCTGAAATGCAAAGTAAATTTACCAACATTACTAGCTCACCTGACGATGTCGTGTTAACAACCAATTTTAAAGTTGAAGTGGGTCATAGCAAAGCAACATTTTGCGTTTGTATTCCTTATTCTATGGTCGAACCAATCAAAGAGTTGCTAATAAAACCGCCTATCGAAGAACAGACTTATCAAGACGATAATATCTGGATGAGTTCATTAACCACTGGAATTAAACAATCATCTGTCGAATTAGTTGCCAATTTTACCCATATTCATACAACCGTTGAAAAACTGTTAGCGTTAAAAGTTGATGATGTTTTAACAATTGAAAAACCAACAAATATAGATGTAACAGTTGGCGGTGTACCGGTATTAAAAGGCCATTACGGTAAAGTAAATAAACAATATGCAATTCAAGTAGAACAGGTCATTAATCCTGTAATAGAACAACTTAATGAGGGAGTGTTCAATGACTGACATTATACCAAATAACGACGAAGACCAAGAAGAAAAAGTAATGAGTGATGAACTCATCACTAAAGAGGCTATTTTTGAAACATTATCACCGCAACAAACGGAAGAAAAAAAGCAAGATATTAATCTGATTTTAGATATTCCTGTTGATTTAAGTGTAGAGCTTGGTCGAACCAAGATAGCAATTAAAGATCTATTAAATTTAACACAGGGATCGGTAATTGCATTAGATGGGCTAGCTGGTGAACCATTGGATATATTGATTAACGGTTACTTAATTGCTCAAGGTGAAATTGTCGTTGTGGGCGATAACTATGGTGTGCGTATCACCGATATTATTACCCCATCAGAACGTGTACGAAGACTGAGCCGTTAACAGTGAAGATTGAGCCGTTAATAGTAATGAAGCAAACTAATTTGGTTGAACCTGTGGATACTATAGCAAACACCAAAACGTTAACAAACGCCAAAACGTTGGCTCCGTCATCTTCTCCGTTAAATATTTATACTGAAGTAGGATCCTCAATAGGATCAACGCTTATCGTTGTCATTGGTTTTATTTTATTGTTAGGTTGGCTTGCCAAACGAATGGGCTGGAAAAAAAAGACCAATCAATGGATCGATGTCAAAGCCACATATAGCATTAGCCCCAAAGAGCGTATGGTTGTGGTTCATGTTGATAACCAATTATTAGTGATTGGGGTTACACCTCAACAAATGACGTTATTACATACTATCAATGAACAACGCACTCAAGCACTGCTTTCGCAAAATATGACAGATACCACTTGTGTGAAAAGTAACGTATTTCAGCAGATATTACAATCCGCTTTAAAAGCAAAAAAGGAGTAACAACTAGTGCGGTTAAATTTTACTATTTTGCTCAGCTTATTGTTACTAAGTTTATCATGCCATGCTGACTTATCTGCGTTACCTACCATATCCCAACCCATGAGTGGTGGGCAAAATTGGTCATTACCTGTTGAAACCTTAGTATTTTTGACATTGCTTACCTTCATTCCAGCAATTTTGTTACTAATGACCAGTTTCACACGTATTATTATTGTATTAGGTCTGTTACGTAATGCCCTTGGTACGCAATCGGCACCACCCAATCAAGTTATTTTGGGCATTGCCCTATTTATGACCTATTTCATTATGTCCCCCGTGATTGATAACATTTATCAAGATGCTTATGTGCCGTATTCGCAAAATCAAATCACCATGCAAGAGGGCTTCACTCAAGCGGCTAAACCATTACAACAATTTATGCTTGCCCAAACACGAGAAACGGACCTAGCATTATTTGTTAACATGTCTCACCAAAATGATATTCAAACACGTGAAGATGTCCCTTTAAAAGTACTGGTTCCGGCTTTTGTTGTCAGTGAATTAAAAACAGCGTTTCAAATCGGTTTTACCATTTTTATTCCTTTCTTAGTGATAGATCTCGTGGTTGCAAGCACGCTCATGGCATTAGGCATGATGATGGTACCGCCAGCAACGGTGTCTTTACCATTTAAGTTAATGTTATTTGTGTTAGCCGATGGTTGGCACTTATTACTTGGTTCGTTAGCACAAAGCTTTTTTAGTTGAATCACACTATGTCGCCCGAATATATTAGCACCTTAGCAATACAAGCAATAAAAGTCGCTGCATCACTGGCTGGACCGTTACTATTAGTTGCTTTAGTAACAGGATTAATCATTAGCTTATTACAAGCGGCCACGCAAATTAATGAAATGACATTATCATTTATTCCCAAAATTATAGCGGTCGTTGTGGTTTTAATCATATGGGGACCATCAATGCTATCAACCATGATTGATTATATGCAAACGGTCATTACCGATATTCCTAATTTAACCCGTTAAATTAAATGGATATTAATAGTAATATTTTATTTAATATTGATTTCTTTGCTTGGGCTAAAGATGGCTTTTTCCCCTTTGTGCGCATCCTAGCGTTGATTATGGTTGCCCCTATTTTGGGAGAAAAAGAGATCCCCAACCGCGTAAAAATAAGCTTGGCATTACTTATTGCAATTGCTTTGCCACTTCCACATCTTGATGAACATATTAAAATATACTCTTTTATTGGCATATGGATGATTGCACAGCAAATAATGATTGGCGTGCTTATTGGTTTTACTATGCAGTTAGCATTTATGACGGTGCGATTTGCCGGCGAATTAATTGGTATGCAAATGGGACTTGGAATGGCCACCTTTTTTGATCCTATTGGCGGTCCATCTACATCGGTATTGTCACGCTTAATTAACATTATTGCACTGCTAATCTTTCTTAGTATTGATGGTCATTTATGGTTGTTATACGGCATAGCAAACAGTTTTGATATTATTCCCATCGCAGTAATGCCATTACAAGCAAACGGATACTTAGCTTTAATTGATGTCAGTAAACTATTATTTATCAACGGGATAATGTTAGCACTTCCCTTAATGACATTGTTGCTAATCGTCAATATATCATTAGGGCTACTTAATAGAATAACGCCACAACTCTCGATTTTTGTTGTCGGCTATCCAGCTACATTATTATTAGGATTGCTCATGCTAACTTACTTAATTTCAGCATTGCCCACCTTTGCTACATTTGTCTTTGAACAAATGTTTGAACAAATTTCTACTCTATTGCGATATTTCAGCCAATAAAAACACTAAGTCAATTTGAGATCTGTGTTATTTCGGGTGTTTGAAGCGTTGCTGATAAAATAAGCTATTGCTATCATGTGCTACCATGCTAAAACCAAAAAATTTTCTGTAAAATCCCCCTGTACCTTAAGCATGGCTACAAAATGGAGGCTTTGACAACCGATCTTTGCCACTTGGTTTTAACGCAACGATGCTAATTTATTCTAGGCAAAGCAGTGCCTTGCAAACATGCTTGTTTGCTGTGCTTACTTTACGCTATCGGTAGCTATATTCTCACGCCAAATAAGCACGGTGTTAATCTTTAAAAAAACTTTAATAAAATCAATTGGTTTTCTGAATTCTTTTTTAAGTAGCAAAATACCTTATTTTTAGTCATTCAACGCCATGTTTGAGGCAAAATATTTGGCTTCAAATCGCCTAAATCTAATCTGTTAGCAATCATTTATTTATCAGCAAAAAACCAAATGCAGAAAGAAAAATTATCTTAAAATAACAAGATAACTAAAAAATAGCATAGAAAAACGATTGATTTTAACAAAAAGAAAAAATTCAATAAAATCAATGGGTTTTCTGAATGACTTTTAAGCACTAAAATGACTGATAATAATAAAATCAACATGTTGATTATTAAAGCTAATTAATTTAGCTAATCATTGTGATTATAAGCCAAGCAAAATAAGCGGCATTTTGGTGTTATCGTTAATATATAATTTTTACAACTTAACGGCGTGTAATTACTATGGGTAAAGAGCAAGAATTAATAAAACAAGCCGAAAGGCTCGCTTTACTTCCAGATTCAGAAAAACCATTCGATCAACTTATGGATCTACTTAACAACGAAACCGATCTTGAAATGAGATCCCGGGTTGTGGCTTTTTACTCTATCGCTCTTGAAGAAGCTTTATGCCCCAATGATCATTTTAAGATGCTTAATAATAAGATTCGCCGACTACTGAATACGTATCCACTACCTGATGATGCCGAAGCGCAATTAGACCGTTTAATAGAACAAGCCGATAACGAACAGGATAAATTTTTATTAAGTCAATCTCACGAAGCTCTCTTCGTTTTACGTCATGAATAATTAACCAGAAGCTTATTTTATGTTAACTATTCCTATTCATATTGGTTAAACCAATGTGAATAGGATATTTAACTCGACTTTTGAACTGAATCTTTCTAATTAAGCTTTTTTCACAAAGCAAGCTTTAAGCATAATTTTCATACCATCGACTTTACAATCGATCTCATGATCACCGTCTACTAAACGAATGCCTTTGGCTTTAGCGCCTTTTTTCAGCACAGTTGACGATCCTTTTAACTTAAGATCTTTAATTAAAATAATATCATCACCATCAGCAAGTAAATTACCATTACTGTCTTTTACTTGTAATTCATCATCAGAAGACACAGCCTCGTTTGGATCCCATTCGTGGGCACATTCAGGGCAAACACAAAAGCTGCCATCATGATAAGTGTGTTCAGATTGGCAAACAGGGCAATTAGGTATAGATTCCATAATTAAGATTCATCCAAATTAAATAAAATGGCGCCTACTATAGCAAAAAAATGCTATTAAGTCATGAATGATAACTGTTTGGTTGCCGTGGGTAATCTAAAAAAATTGACGAATTAGCCAATTATTTTAGGCATAAATAAACTACTATTAATTGATTTTGTTGTTCTATTTCTTTTAGATCTTTCTTCATATTTTTTCTTTTTTATTGGGGCAAAAATACAATCATTTTTGTAAAAAATATTCAGGAATCTATACCGTTTTAGCATGAAATTATTTTAAATTCAATTGGTTAATAAATTATTATAAATAAAGCACCAAATTGTTTAAATCCCTTATTCAGCCAAAGCGTTAAACTGTAATGGTCAAGTATTTTAATCACCAATTTAGGTTGTTTTGCCACAGCCGGTGGTAAATCAGTGTTAAAACTATGTGGTCGTCTTTGGTGATAATAATCGAATAAGTAACAGAACATGTCTGACTTGGCTTGAGCTAAACGACGATAACCTGCCTTGGGGATCCATTCACTTTTCAAACTACGAAACAAGCGTTCAGTGGGTGCATTGTCCCAACAATTATCGCGATGGCTAACACTTTGTACTATTCCACAACGACTAAGACGATGCCTGAATACTGCTGATAAATACTGGCAACCTTGGTCAGAATGGAACATTAAAGCCCTTGGCTTTACCTCGTAGAGACCAAGCCATGTCTAATGCACTAATCACTAATTGACTATCGACTTTATCTGATACGCTATAACCCACTACCCGCCGAGCGTACAAATCGGCTACTATCGCCCAATAAATCCACCTGCCACCCGCCCAAATATAAGTGATATCACTTGTCCATACCTGATTTGGACTAGGCTAGTTAAAGTTCCGTGATAGCTTATTGAGCAGTTCAAATTTCTCCTTGGTTGCACGGTTGAAATGCCTTGCTTTGGGTTGCTTACTGTATAATTTAGCTTCTTTCATTAATTTTCTCACTTTGTTAGGACCCATCTTGATACCTTGCTGGTTCAGTTTTGTGGTTATCGTTCGACTGCCAGCTGAGCCGCTACTTTGTTTGCAGAGGGTTTCAGTTAGTTTACCACCTAATTGAGCGTCTTAAATTATTAGACCACTACACTTATCTTTTTGGTACGAAGTCGCTTTTAAATTACTAAAATCCAGTTTGTCGTTATAGCAATGGTATCCACCACCACAAGCGTACTAATTACCTCTTTTTCACCCGAGGAAGAGGTTTTAATGTAATATTTGATATTGATTCTATCGTGGTTATTTATAATAAACAGGCTACTGTTTATCTAAAATATCAACAGAAAACCTATCAATATTGCACTTAATAAAGTCGCCACTTAGATAAGAAAAATCATAAAATAGATCATCTTGAAAAACTAAATTTGATAATATTAATTTATTTTCAAATAAGTACCCATTGATATGATGGGTAAACGTGTCTTGTTGTTGTTTAATGATAAAGCATTTATCTTTAGATAATTCTGGTTTTATTTTATTAATAAAACACAAGCCAAGCTCTAATAAGTAAATATTACCTGTGTTAAGCGCCCAAGGAGAAGAGTTAATAAAACAACAGAGTTGATACTGTCCAAAAGCGAAAGTAGCCTGCTCCTCAATATAGGGATCAATGGCAATTAACTTTGCGTAATATTTCATTATTCCTCCCTAATTGTTATACACTAACTAAGATAACTACGTTTACCAATGATACTAGAACATACAGCCATTTATCCTACTAATTTTAGCATCTTTTGTGCATATTATCATTTCGGTTGTGCTGCCTAACGTTCAATATCATCGATGACTTCAATCGTAAGATGTTAAACGTTGATATTGCTCTTAATTTGCCAGAAGGAAGAGATTTAAAAATCCACCTTAAAAAATTCAATAAAATCAATATGTTTTCTGAACCATTTTTATTGTTTTACTTTAGACTTAATCAACAATTGCTTGTTTTAAAAATCAATGCTTATGCTATTTTTACTAAGAAAATCAAAACCTAGCAATTTATCAGGCTTAAATTCAACGGGAAAGAAATCTAATATAACAACTTCAATATTATCATTAACAACATTATTTACTTTAGAGGCAGCACTATTGAAAATCATTTTATTATTTTTGATAACATCAGATATATCTATAACCAAACCCTTATCATTCAAAATGACCTTAGCACCCACTTGTTATCTAATTTAGCAACAACGTTTCCCCTTCAATGTTTACTGGTACTTTAACGCATCAAAAAGGGGGAAGATATTATTACGGCAATCCTTTCTGTCGCAATATCACACCCTAAACGGCATCTCATATCAAACCCCTATTTAACTATATCTACCTAGCTATCAACAGCTTGAATTTCAACTTGAATTAATGGGTAACGTGGCAAAAAACTGCGGTTCCCAGTATTGGGCGCTTAATCCTATTATCAATTAAATGCAACTTGCTTAAAGCCTGATATGGCCGTTGGCTGGCTATTTTTTGCAATTTTTTCAATACGACTAATGATTTGGATAAGTTTGTCGCTATAGTTAGGATCGGTTGCATAATGTGCTGCTTGCAACTCTTTAGCTGCTGTTCTGGCATCAGGAGCTTTAACTACTGCGCGGTAGCGAGGATTTTTGGTTAATAAATTAAGGTAATCGGTGATTGCATGTTGTTTGCTATTATAGACTCTAAATTCATCTTGAATTTTTATCATATGGTTATCAATGAATTCTTGCGTTGTTAAACGCGTTGAACGCCCTTGCCATGATGGAGTTGCCTTTATACCAAAATAATTATAGCTTGATTGATTAGGTTCTGTCTTGATTTGTTTTTGCCCCCAGCCTGTTTCTAATGCAGCTTGTGCAATAATGATTTCATAAGGAATTCCCGATTGTTTAGCTGCTTGCTTGGCTGGCTCAAGCCATTCTTTGACAAATTGGGTAACATGATTTTCATTTGTATTATCACGTGTTGTTTTTGATACTTTTTCGTTATGCTTACTTTCAAGCATGTTGTTAGCACTACGATATAGCATTTGCCCTAATGCTTGAGGTGATATGTTAGATGGAGCCTGACTAAATAAAGATTGGGCTAATTGAAGATTTTGCGCAGTATTGTTTGTATTAGATTGTAAGTGATTATTAGATTGTAAGTTAGTATTAGAGTGCAAATTAGCATTAATTGATGATCTATTAGTTAACTGCTTAGTAAGCATATCAGATAAACCCAACCCTTTACCAGCAGCTTGTTGCGCAATTTGCTGATCAAACATTGCAGTAAATAGTTGTGAAGCAGATTGACTAAATAAACCGCTTTCAGGCACCGCTTTGCGCATACTTTGCATCATCATATTAATAAATAAGGACTCAAATTGCTGAGCAACTTGCTTAATACCTTGAGCAGAACCATTAGCAACATTGCGCTTTAGCTGGTTTAGCCCTGAAAAGTCATAAGCAAAGCGATTAAAAGGTTGTCCAATTTTATTATTCATAATGTCATTTCTTTTATAAATCGTTTTTTAGATAGTTTCCAATGAAGCATGCAAACAGCCCGCCGTCTTTAAGGCTTCAAGTATCGACATTAACTCAGTAGGATTAGCGCCTAATAAATTTAGCGAATTAATCACTCGGTTTAAATCAGTGCCCGATGCGATGTTATGTAATGCGCCACCTTCTTGCTCAACACTGACTTGGTTATCAGGCGTAACCACTGTTGCACCACCCGCTAATGGCGTATTGGGTTGGCTGACTTTTAATTTACTATTTACAACAACAGATAAATTGCCATGTGCTACGGCGCAATTATCCAATTTAACCTTTTGATTCATGACCACAACACCTGTTCTTGTGTTGATGACCACTTTTGCTGAAATAGGGGTTGTGCCAATTTCAAGATCTTGTATTCGAGAAAGTAACTGCACTCGAGTTGTATTTTCTTTTGGCATCTGTAGTGCTATTGTTGTACCATCTAGTGCAACCGCAGTGTTTTTTTGTAACTTGTTAATGACATCAGCAATTTTTAAGGCACGTGTAAAATCAAATTGATTAAGATGTAAGTGGATAACATTTCGTTCATCTAAACGGGTTGCTAGTTCTCGTTCAATGGTTGCCCCATTAGGTATAGTTGCACCGGCCGTTTGATTAACACTGACACTACTTCCTTTACTACTTGCGCCCATTCCCCCCACAAAAAGATTGCCTTGCGCAATAGCATAGACTTGATTATCAGCCCCCTTTAATGGCGTCATGATCAATGTGCCACCACGTAAGCTTTTTGCATTACCAAGCGAAGATACCACCACATCGATCTGTTGCCCAACGCGTGAATAAGAAGGCAATTTTGCAGTCACCATAACTGCAGCAACATTTTTTAATTGCATATTGCTGCCTGTTGGCACAGTAATCCCTAATTGGGATAGCATATTAGTGATACTTTGGATAGTAAAAGGTGTTTGTGATGTTTGATCGCCTGTGCCATCAAGCCCAACAACAATCCCATAGCCAACTAAGGCGTTTTCTCTTACCCCTTCAATGGTGACCAAATCACGTATACGCTCAGCATGACCATTTGGTATAACCAATATCATCATCAAGGTAAAGCAGAAAAAAGGACGCAATTTTTTTATCATAATGAGACTCATTAAAATGGTGAAAGATTTAAGAATAATCGCTGTAACCAGCCCATTGTTTGCGCTTCATCAATGTAACCATTACCCACATATTCAATGCGTGCATCAGCAACTTGCGTTGAAATTACCGTATTATTGCCGCTGATGGTTCTTGGATTAACAACACCAGAAAAGCGTATGAATTCAGTGCCTTGATTAATTGCAATCTGTTTTTCACCAATCACTTTCAAGTTACCATTGATCATGACATCTTGAACGGTGACCGTGATTGTGCCACTAAAGGTATTTTTAGCATTAGCGCCACCAGATCCCTTAAAGTCATTGTCACCAGACATTTCGGTATTGGCTTTACCACGACCCACTAGCCCATCAAGAAATGTCGGTATAGTTTTTACCCCTAAACTCACCGAGCCATTTCGTCCAGCATTAACAGATGAGCTTTTGCTAGCGCTCACATTTTCTTGTAAAACAATAGTTAACACATCGCCAATATTGCGCGGGCGACGATCTTCAAATATCGGCTGATAACCAAAGCTACTGGGCTGGCTAGCTTGATAAATTGAACCATTATTGTTCACAGTTTCTGGCATTTGTGGAACAATGCTTGTTTTACCCTCAACTAAGGCTTGTTTAGGTAATTGAGCACAGCTAAATAAAAAAAATGCAATTAAAATATAAAAATATCTCATTACGCTTATTATATTGTTAAATTTATAACTGATTTAAACGTTGCAACATTTGGTCTGATGTTGAAATCGCTTTACTGTTAATTTCATAAGCGCGTTGAACTTGGATCATATTCACCAATTCTTCAGCAACATTGACATTAGATGTTTCGATATAACCTTGATATAGCAACCCTGCGCCGTTTAATCCTGGCGTATTTTCAGTGGGAGCACCTGAACTTTCCGTTTCTAAATAAAGGTTTTCGCCCATGCTTTCAAGCCCAGCATCATTAATAAAAGTATGTAATGTTAATTGACCAACTTGCACTTGTGTTGACTGATTAGCTAACGTCACATTAACCACACCATCACGTGCAACCGTCATTTTGATTGCATTGGATGGAATACTAATAGTTGGCTGAATTTCATATCCCGCAGCGGTTACCAATTGACCATTTTGGTTGACTTGAAAAGCGCCGTTGCGTGTATAAGCCTGCGTTCCATCAGGTAATAGCACCTGAAAAAAACCTTGTCCGTTAATTGCAATATCACTGCTGTTATCCGTTGCTTCTAAATTACCTTGGCTATGAACCCGCTCTGTTGCAACAGGACGAACACCTGTACCTATTTGCAAACCTGATGGTAGTGTTGTTTGTTCTGAAGACTGCGCACCGGGTTGACGAACAGTTTGGTATAATAAATCTTCAAATACAGCACGTTGCCGTTTAAAACCACTGGTACTCACATTGGCAAGATTATTGGAAATAATATCCATATTCATTTGTTGTGCGGTTAAGCCTGTTTTGGCAATCCACAATGATTTAATCATAGTTTTTCCTACTTAAATTATTAATAAAGCTAAGTTAACGATAAAATTTGGTTCGCTTTTTGTGCATTTTCATCCGCAGTAGTGATTTCTTTCATCTGCATTTCAAATTGGCGAGCGTGGCTAATTAAATCAACCATCGCAGTAACAGGATTAACATTACTTCCTTCTAATACACCAGACATCAGCTTAGCTTGTGGGTTATCTGGCATCACCATACCGTTTTCATTACGCGCCTGTTCGGTTAATTGAAAAAAGCCATTATCACCACGCACTATTTGATAAGGTTCAATATGAACTTTTTTTATTTTACCGACTTGAGCTATGGTCGTTGGTTTATCTCCTGCCCCTAATGCTGAAAGTGTGCCATCACTGCTAATACTCACTTGAGATTTTTGTGGCACAGTCAATACACCACTATCACCAAGTAATGGGTAGCCTTGTATGTTAAGTGTACCATTTTCGTCAATTTCAATGGCACCATTGCGAGTGTACGCTTCGCTACCATCGGCTAATTGCACTGCCAACCAGTTATCTTCTGCCAAAGCAACATCGAGATTTCTACCTGTATAGTTAAATGCCCCCATTGACGAGTCAAACGTTGGGGTTGTTGCAACCACCATGGTTCGGGTGGGCGTATCATTGCCGACAATAGGAACAGCTTTCATCGTCGTCAATTGTGCACGAAACCCTGTCGTAGAAACATTAGCTAGATTATTGGTAGTAATTGACTGCTGATTTAATGTCTGGCTTGCTGCCGACATGGCTGTATAAATAACACGATCCATAAATAGCCTTTATACTAACGCAAATTAACTAGCGTATTAAGAATTTGATCTTGCGTTTTAATTGTTTGCGAATTAGATTGGTAATTTCGCTGAGCTACAATCATATTCACTAATTCCTGACTCATATCAACATTTGACGATTCAAGTGCACCACTGGCTAATGATCCAAAAGTGCCTGAATTTGCCACGCCTAATACTTCGCCGCCAGAATTAATGGTTGATCGCCAATTATTGTTTCCTGCTGATTCAAGCCCGTTAACATTGGCAAAATCAGCCATCGCAATTTGACCTAATAACATTGTCTGTTGGTTAGAATACACACCATAAATAGAGCCATCATCATTAATGCTATAACCGACTAAATCACCCGGCGCATAACCATCAACCACAGGCGTTTTAATACTACCGAGTTCTTTACCCATATTTTGCTGAGAGCTATTCGCTAATGATAAAGTAAAGGTGTTGTCAGCCGAGCCATTTAATCCATTAATATTAATGGTCATTTCAGGATCGCTAATTAATTTGCCTGAAGAATCAAACTCCATTTTACCTACTTTTTGTAAAGTGGCTTTAGGATCACTACTATCAAGACAGTGAACATCCCATTGGTTATCCGCAGTTTTAACATAAAAGAGCTGAACATTACGTTGATTACCAAGCGAATCATAAGTCGTAATGGTTGTAGAATAATTGAAAGTATCAGCATCAAGTGCATTGATTGGTTGTTTGGCTGGAACTTTACTATTAGAGTTTAAGTTGGTTTGTAAAGTCGCCTTTGTTGTCGCTGTGGCGTTTAACATTTCTTGTGAAATTTTTAATGGACCAGGCGCTGCACCTTGTTGCACTTTGGGCGGTGTTCCTGTTGCAAGATATCCCGTTAACTGAAGACCATCAGCAGAAACAATATTTCGCTCAGCATCTAACTGAAATTGCCCATTACGAGTATAGAAAACTTGACCACTACTATCCAATAAACGAAAAAAACCATTACCCGAGATAGCAACATCTAAACTGTTGTTGGTTGTTGTTGTTGCTCCATCATTAAAATTTTGCATAACCGCAGCCACTTTTACCCCCATACCAACTTTTGAGCCAGCATAGATATCAGCAAAGGAAATACTGGCACTTTTAAAGCCTACCGTTGCAGAGTTAGCGATATTATTACCTATGACATCTAATTGTTTTGATGCGGCATTCATGCCACTTACCGCTTGAGAAAATCCCATTTGAAGTTTATCTCCTTTAAAGAATTTGACGTACTTCGTCAATACTAATTGAACCAAGTATTCCTAAATCAAGTAATACTTTATTGTTAACCTTACTGTTAATCACGCCATACACGACTGAATAAGATAATGGTGTAGAGGATACTTTTTGCCCATCATTAGTCGCATTAACCGAAAAGGTATAACTTCCATCAGGCGCAATTGTTCCATCATTTAAAATGCCATCCCAAGTAAAAGAGCTAACCCCAGCTGGAATAGCGCCTAAATCAACTTCACGAACCACATTACCCTTTTCATCTTGAATGGTTATAACCACTGAATCTGCATCACGCATCAATTCAAAACCAAAAGGCGTTGTGATCGTTTCTTTATCTGGCTTTGTATCATCAAATGTATTGATGTCATTAGGATCTGAGGTCGCCACTAAAATTTTATTGCCTGGAACCATAACCCCTTTACCAATCATATTGCTAGCATTAACTGATAAGCTGTCATCGATCTGTCCTGAAACCATTCCTAACGTGGTATTAAGTCGCTCTATACCTGCTAAAGTATTAATCTGAGCAAGTTGTGATGTTAACTGGCTATTATCCATTGGATTGGTCGGATCTTGGTTTTTCATTTGTGCAATTAATAACGTTAAAAAATTATCTTGCAATTCTTTACTTGAATTACCATCAGATGTACTTTTTTGCGTCGTTTGTGGGCTTTTTACCCCTGGTGACTGTGAAACGAGTACATTAGATACGCCCATCGGTTACTCCTTATTATTGCCCTAATGTAAGGGTTTTTAGCATTAAACTTTTTGCCGTATTAATCACTTCTATATTGGCCTGATAACTACGTGAAGCCGAAATGGTATTAACCATTTCGGCAACAACATCAACATTCGGCTTTTGGATATAACCTTTTGCATCGGCCAAGGGGTGATGTGGTTCGTACACTAGATTCATCGGTGAGGGATCCTCAATGACTTGCGACACTTTCACACCTGCAATTGGGTTGGTCTGGCCTTTATCATCCACCTGAAAAATCACTTGTTTAGCTCGATAAGCTTCACCAGACGTGCTTGTAATACTGTCAGCATTGGCTAAATTACTGGCACTGACATTCATTCGTTGGGTTTGAGCCATTAATGCCGACCCCGAAATGGCAAAAATAGAAAAACTCATCTTTATTATCCTTGCTGTAATACCGACATCACATTTTTAAATTGTTCACCTAAAAACGTTAAATTACTCTGATAGTGAATACTATTGTCAATAAACGCGGTACGCTCTTGATCCATTTCGACCGTATTACCATCAGCCGATGCTTGATAAGGAATACGATAAAGTACATTTTGATTAAGTGTGATTGGTGCTTTTACCTGAATATGGTGATTTGAGGTAATATTGAGTCCAACGGGATTAATATTACTCTGATTATTAATCGCTTTGCTTAACTCAGCATTAAAATCAATATCTCGAGCCTGATAGTTAGGTGTATCGCTATTAGCAATATTTGCCGCTAAAATATTTTGTCGCATTTCGCGTATATTCAATGCTTGTTGGTGAAAATTAACCCAGTTATCCAATTTATCAAACATAAAATCATCTCACTTTTTTTGATAATGAGGATTTTAAGCGAATAAAAAAAAAGTCATCGCGCAAATAACGGTAAAAATTGCCCTTATTTCAAGATTCACTTCACGCAATCATAAAGTACAATCAACTTATCACTAATTGAATGCCGATCAATATGATTAAGATTGCAAAACTAATAATAACTGTTGTTATGCTATTTAACTGGAATAGTGTTTTAGCTAGTTGTCTTGATAAACAAATTAACAATTTAATATCTCAGCAGTTTAACCATAAAGTAGAGGATATTTTAATTACTTACCTTACCCCTAAACCGCAATTGAGTTGCGATACCCCAATACTTTCATTATTGAATAAAAAAAAGCCATGGGGAAACATGACCATTTATGCTCAATGTGATAATAAGAAAAAATTTATGCGGATTAATGTGGCTGTCATAAGTAATTATGTTGTGGCTAAACAAGCAATAAGTGCAGGAACTGTAATTAACGAAGATCATATACATATACAATCAGGCAGGCTAGATAAACTACCTGCTACAATCATTTTAAATAAAGCCGATATTCTTAATCATATTGCATTAAGAAATATTGATCACAATGAACCAATAAAAACAACCATGCTTCAAAAAAATTGGCTCGTAAAAGCTGGGCAACAAGTTAAAGTGATAATAAATGGCGATGGGTATGAAATAGCCACTAAGGGGAAAGCGCTAAGCAATGCAGTATTAAATGATAAAGTTAAAGTTAAACTTAATTCTGGCAATATTGTTGAAGGTACGTTAACTTATCAAGGCGTAATCATTTTCAATAAATAATATTAATGATTTTTTTATTATTGCCGATAATAACATTAAGCCAGTCACTTAAATCGTAAATTTGATTAAAGGTATTTTATGAGTATAGATGCAACAAAATCCATCACAACCATATCAGGTATAGTTAGCCGTGATATAGTTAATGAGCAACAGAAAAATCACACTGCATCTGTACCACCCAAAATGAGTGCGAAGGCAAGTACCACCGTGAGTATAACTCAAGACGCAATGCACCTTTTACATGCAACTGACAAAGACGTTGATGAAGAAAAAATCGAAAGAATAAAACAAGCAATTACTAACGGTACATTGGCTATTGATACGCATAAAATTGCCGATAAATTGATAAACCAATTACTAGAAGATATTTGAAAATAAGTCAGATTTACAAGGGATACCAAAATGTTAGCACTCGATGACATCCTAAATAAAATAACAGAAATGTTACAAACACTTTCAACAATTCTACAAACAGAGCAGCAACTATTAATTGAAAATAGTACAACCAATCAGTTAAATGATATTATCAATAAAAAAAATGAGTTACTCATTCAATTAAAGTTACTTGATGAAAAACGGATAAAATTAAATAAACAATTTAATATTCAACCGCCTTATATAGAGAACTCAGCAATCGCAACACATTGGCAATTAATTACTGATAAAACAAAATTGTTAGCCAATATAAATCGCGATAATGGATTAATTATCCAAAATCGTATGAATATAACCCAACAAACGATTAATTATCTTAAAGGCCTAAATAGCCCTGCTATTTATACTAATAATGGTTATCAACAAACCGATGTTATCTTATCTAAGCGAGCCAAAGTTTGAGAAAATTGATCTTTGTCGATGGTAAACGAGATAAATACCCCCAAAAATGCCCTCTTATTAAGCCAATAACTTATTAGCGATTAGTTCATACTGTTAGCATGGTAAACGTTAATTAAACTATGAAGTTTCATTTAATTCATCATGGCTGACGATAATGATCTAGATAAAAGCGAACATCCCACCGATAGCAAAATAAAAAAGGCTAGGGAAAAAGGACAGATCCCTCGATCTCGTGAATTAACTTCGTTATTAATCTTGTTAATCGGTACGATATTATTTTGGTTGATGGGCTCATATTTAGTTAACCAGTTAATCGCAATCATAAAAACGGCAATGAAGTTTTCGTACAAAGTCAAAGATGAGAAGTTAATCATCTCCAATTTAGTTAACTCATTCACCCATGGTTTTTTGTCAATTGCGCCAATTTTTTTGGGTTTAGTGATTATTGCTCTCTTTGCACCACTTTGTGTGGGGGGATTGCTTTTTAGCCTACAATCAATTAAACCAAATTTTAAAAAACTCAATCCAATATCTGGGTTGAGTAGGTTATTTAGTACTAAAATTTTTTCTGAGTTACTAAAAAGTATACTTAAAGTTATTTTAATTGCTATCACTTCAACATTGTTTTTAATGCACCATTTTCCTGACATGCTTTCGTTGCCCCATATGTATTTAAATGATGCACTAGCTAAAGCAATACAGTTAGTGATCCTTTGCGCAATACTAAGCGTTATATCGTTAATACCCATGGTGGGTTTTGACATCTTTCATCAAATATGGAGCAATTTAAAAAAACTGAAAATGTCAAAACAAGAAATTAAAGATGAGTTTAAAGAGCAAGAGGGAAATCCGCAAATTAAAGGACGTATTCGCCAAATGCAACAAGCAATTGCTAGGCGACGAATGATGAAAGATGTGCCAAAAGCCAATGTCATTGTTACCAACCCAACCCATTACGCCGTTGCTCTGCAATATGATGAAAAAACAATGATTGCACCAAAGTTATTGGCAAAAGGTACTGACAAACTTGCACTGCGCATTAAAGAAATTGCTAATAAACATGACATTCCCCAATTAGAAGCCCCTCCTCTTGCGCGGGCTTTATATCGCCATGGCGAAATAGGGGAAACGATTCCAACTGAATTATATACTGCTGTCGCACAAATATTAGCTTGGGTATATCAATTAAAACATTGGCATAAATACGGCGGTGATAAACCACCTGTGCCGAATAATTTACCTGTACCTGAATCATTATCCGAAAATAAATAAAGGTAATTACTAATCTTATGATTAAATCTAAACTACTAACTTTATTATCAATAAATACATTAAAGAGTGGACATTATCAGATCTTAGCTGGCCCAATGCTAATCTTATTGATTCTTTCAATGATGGTATTACCACTTCCGGCATTTATTTTAGATCTATTTTTTACGTTTAATATTGCGTTATCAATTATTATATTAATTGTGGCATTATTTACTAAACGCGTGCTTGATTTTGCAGCATTTCCAACTGTTTTATTGTTTGCAACTTTACTAAGGCTATCGTTAAACGTTGCATCGACACGAGTGGTATTACTAAAAGGGCATACGGGTAGCGCTGCAGCTGGGCGAGTTATTGAAGCCTTTGGGCACTTTTTGGTTGGTGGTAATTTTGCTATCGGTATCGTGGTATTTATCATTTTAGTTATCATTAACTTTATGGTCATCACCAAGGGGGCAGGTAGAATAGCTGAAGTTGGTGCACGCTTTGCTTTAGATGGTATGCCAGGTAAACAAATGGCTATTGATGCCGATCTTAACGCTGGCTTAATAGGAGAAGACGAGGCCAAAGCACGCCGAGCTGAAGTAAGTCAAGAGGCAGATTTTTATGGCTCAATGGATGGTGCCAGTAAATTTGTCCGTGGCGATGCTATCGCTGGGTTATTGATAATGGCAATTACCATTATTGGAGGGTTACTCGTTGGAGTTATCCAACATGATATGACACTATCTGATGCGAGTAAAACCTATGTATTACTCACTATTGGTGATGGGTTAGTTGCGCAAATTCCTTCATTAATCATTTCAACAGCAGCTGGTGTAATTGTTACGCGTGTATCATCACAAGACAATATCAGCGAACAAATGCTCAGCCAGCTATTTAACAATCCACAAGTATTAATTTTAACCGCGGTTGTCATTGGTTTACTTGGGCTAATTCCTGGTATGCCCAATTTAGTATTTTTACTCTTTACCGCTATTTTATCATCACTTTCTTGGTGGCTAACTAAACAGAGAAAAACACAACAAACAACGCAACCCAAACAAGTTAATGCACAAGTAACTACACCAACCAATATCGAAGCGACGTGGTCAGATGTTAATATTGAAGATATATTAGCAATGGAAGTAGGATATGGGCTTATCCCTATGGTAGATCAAACCCAAAACGGTGAATTGCTCAGTCGGATCCGCAGTTTACGCAAAAAATTTGCGCAAACACTGGGATTTTTACCGCCCCAAGTTCATATAAGAGACAATCTTTCATTAGCACCTTATCAATATAAGATATTTATCAAAGGTGGCGAAATCGGCAAAGGTGAAATTGTTAATAATAAATGGTTAGCTATTAATCCGGGTAATGTCACCGAAACTATCGAAGGTATTCCAACAACTGAACCCGCCTTTGGATTACCTGCAATATGGATTGATGAAAGCAATAAGGAAAATGCACAAATATTAGGTTACACTGTTGTGGATACAAGTACCATGATTGCCACTCATTTTAATCATTTATTACAACAATTTGCCAGCGATCTATTAGGGCGCTTAGAAACCCAAGAGTTGCTTGAAAGAATCAAACAAGATATTCCAAAACTAGTGGAAGATTTTATCCCTGGGGTTATTACACTAACCACTTTTCATAAAATATTACAAAACTTGATCGCCGAAAAAGTATCAATTCG
The DNA here is from genome assembly GCF_001690605.1 of Gilliamella sp. Nev6-6. NCBI lineage: Bacteria > Pseudomonadati > Pseudomonadota > Gammaproteobacteria > Orbales > Orbaceae > Gilliamella > Gilliamella sp. Nev6-6. The sequence continues at coordinate 178,180 of NZ_LZHP01000018.1, forward strand.
TGACATGCGTACCATTATTGAAACAATCTGTGAACATGCGCCTACCCAAAATGATGCTTATCAATTACTTAGTATGGTCAGAATGGCTTTAGGCAGAGTTATCACCCAACAATGGTTTCCAGGTTCAGATCCAATCAGTGTAATAGGATTAAATATCAATTTAGAACGCTTATTACTACAAGCTCTACAAAATACAAGCAATTTTGAGCCAGGACTAGCTGAGCATATCATAGAGCAAGTTAAGCAAGCCATTAATCAACAAGAAGCAATCGGTGCTCCACCAGTATTATTAGTGAACCATACACTAAGACCGATGTTATCACAATTTTTACGTCAGAATTTTCCTCAATTAGCCGTATTGTCAAATTTAGAAATCGCCGATAATCGAGAGATAAAAATGAGTACACAAATTGGCGCAGAATAGTTACTTGATGATACTAATAATAAAGTGTTTCAGTTAATAAAAACTAGAAACACTTTTTTCTAAACTGCCTATGCGGCAGTAAACTTATAGTGCAGAATTATATCAGGCATTGGTTTTTTCTAAACTGCCTATGCGGCAGTAAACTAGAGTTTTTTTGCAAAATTGCCTTATTGTAAAAGAGCTTTTGATATTTTACCTTATTTTTACCCTTTTTTTGATCTCATATTAATATCTATAATAATCAATTAGTTAAAATCATCCTCAAAAAAAGGGTTGCCAATTTAAAAATCGGGAACGGTAGCTGTTTGGCTTAATCCATAGCTATTAAATGTACCTGATACAGGCTTTAAGCATTTTTCTTGTTTTAGCCATAGAATAAACTTTTGCCCTGTACTTTTACTGGCAAGGTGAATATGAGGATATTGCAAATTAACGATTCCCCATTTTTCTATCATTTTTTGTTTAACCTCTGCCGACCATTTACCTTGTGCTGTTAATCGTTTTTCAGCACGCCTCAATGCGCTTTGCCCTTTGGGATGAATACGAATTAAACGTAAATAACCTTTTATCGTATCGGGAATAGCTTCAATAGACATCGGTAAAGCATAATCACTAATTGATGATTTTTGCTGTATATCTGCTTTAAGGTTTTGTAGCTCCTGCTCGGTACCAAATAGGCGAATTACTCCGCCTAATGTTCGGTGCACATTATAGCAAGGAAAGCTTATTGCAATATTTCCTTGATGATTGACCAAAATTTGATGTAATGATTGCATCACTTGATTCATCACATCCACTTCGGTGATTTCAATTTGCGAAATAGCTTTCAGTTCTAAATAGTGTGAGTGCATCTTATTTACTCCTTACCGCTGGCACCAAATACACCACCACGAATTAATACCGCAATCACATAATGTTGCTGCTCAAGCGTTGGTTTTTCACCCTTTAATACCCAATTATCAAACAAGGTATAAAAATCTAATTTCTGTTTTGGTTGACGGAAAGCATGTCCCATTGAAGTGACCGAGCCATACGGTTCTATTGCGATTGGGAATGGTGCATTATCCTTATACCAAGTATCGATGGTTCGAATGGCATTACTGACTTTTTGGGAATGCATAGCTGCTTGTTTGTTTTTTTCATAGAGTACTTTGCTTTTTGTTTTACCTGTATCTAAAATTAATTCTTGTGATGGGTAAACTTCTTGCCCTAAGCCCATTTTTAGTTTAGCTTCAACATTAAAAATCACAAATTCTTTACCTGATAAGCCTGCTTCAATCAGCGCAGTGAGAGCATTTACTGCTTTATCATCATAATCAAATGAGTTAAGTTGATATTGTTTAACATCATTGACGTCAATCATTGATTTTTTATCATCTTTTCGAGTAATCGATAAGCTAATTTGCTCAGCTGCCATACGGTTACGCCATAACCAACGACCATTTAAGATATTAATGGCATAACGCTTAGCCAACGCAGTCAACCCTTGTGTTTGGATATAATCTTGGGTTGTTTTTTCTAACGCTTCTTGATATTCAATTTCATTACATACCGACGGTTTACCTAAAAAAGGTAACACTTTACAACTCCATTTAATCACTAAAGTCTCTTTATCGGCATCTAATGCAGCAATATCAACCGTTTGTGGGTTAGGCTTTTGTATTTCAGCATCTAATTTGGTTGGATCTTTGGCTACTGCATTTTTAAGGCGATTTGAAATAGTGCCTCGCACTGATTTTTCAGTGACCACAACAGGGGATAATTTATTGCTATCTTTAGGATCCTGCTGTGCAAAAATGGCATCTGAAATATCAAAACTACGTTCAAAAGCAAGTACGCTGGCGGTGGTAATTTTATCTTTACTCATAATGTATTCCTTATTCTATAATTTTCTAAATTTACTTAATTGGTTTCTTGATTGATAATATAAATTTCTGCATCATTTGATTGCAATTCACTACATTGATAACGCCAAAAAGCCTGTGATAAATTCTCTTGCAAACGCAAAGGAAAGACCCATTTACCCAGCCCATATATACACTCCACAAATTGCGTGGCATGTTCATTACTGCGGGCATGTTCAACCTTACCTGCGGCAAACAGTGGCGAAATTGCTTGATAGCCCAAATGCAAAGGGACAAGCCAACCACGACCTTGCTTAACCGATGTGGTTTGCCAGTGATCTTTTTCTTGTGGATGATGATGCAACATCGCTGTTTCAATCAGGGCATCAAGCGCTGTAGCATTAGGATCTTGTTGCTGTAATTCAGCAGTAATATCTTGTAAATCTTGTGGTGCTTCAACTAAAACAAATGCAGGTAATAATGCATTGATTAAGTTTTTATTTGATTCTGATGCAGAATATAGCGCGACTGATTCAATATCGGCAACATGCCCACCAGCAACGCGTTGCTGGTAAAGTTTTTGTTTCATCTGTTGGATAAATGCTTGCTGTTCATCTGCATCATCTAATGTTTCACGATCTTCAATTTTTACCTCGACAAGCAATGAAACATCTAGATGAACTCGCCCTTCTTCAATAATGGAACGAGTACTACCATTTTTAGAGAGTGGATTGCGCGTTAATCGAAAAGTATAATCCGCATAGTTATTTGGTCGATAAACTTGTACATCACATTCATGACATGCAATTAACACACCATCTAAGTAAATGGGATTTTCTGATTCAATTTTACGACTTAAAGCATGAATAGCGCCTAAAAACCCCGAAATAGCTGGAAATCCATACGTTAATGGGCTAGAAATTGCATTGGCATTATGGATTTTGACATGATCAAAGAATAAATAATAACGTAATGATGCCATTAAAAGATCCCCTCTCTTTTACGTTGACTTGCTTTCACCGCAGATCTAAATTCACGGCGCCATTCGCTAAATTCAGGATCAGAAAATTGTTGTTTAAAATTTTTAAATTTTCCTTTTAAAGCATTTTGAACCCAAGTTGCAAAACGCTTTTCTAGACTTTGTTGCCAATCACCTTGTTCATACTGCTTTTTAAACTCCTCTTCATTTTCTAATTGGGCTCGCTGTGGATCAAGCCAAAGTTTTTCATTAAAATTAAGTGAATAATCACGACTCCAACCCGCTGGAAGAGTAGTTTGAATATGGCGAGCAAACTTAAGTAGTAATGATAAAATCACCGAAAACGCATCTTTACGGTCATCTCGTTCTTCTACAATATTTTTTGGCGCTTGAACCATATCAAACAGTAGTTTAAAACCAAATCGACAAAAATATTGCAGTGCATTATTGAAAATTGTTTCTTGCTGTTTAGAAATCGATGGGAATTGAGATTTTTCAAATTTAGGTGGCATTGAGGGTAATAAAAAGTTGCGCCCCATTTGGCTACCAATAAGCTGACTCGCATTTTGAGCATTACTACCGCCTAACCTAACTACGGCTAAATCATGAAAAGAAAAATAAGGTTGATGCTCAACACCTCTTTTTCTACGTAATTCTCGTGCATATTTATTTTCTTCTGAAAATCGTGTCTGCACCTTTTGATAAACTAAATGACACAAAGCACTAGGATGCAGTGGAACCAGTAAGCGGTAATTATTTTCATGCTGTGACAAATAAGTTTCTTCACTATTCGGCCAATAAAATTGCTTGTTAAGCTCCGAAGCCTGCACATCATCCCAATTATCTTTAAGTAACTGATTAAAATTTTCTAAATAAAGAGCAGACTTATTTTTATCATCAGATAAAGCTTCTTGAACAGCAGGGTGATTATTAATAATAAGTTGTAAAATTGTTATATCATTTTTAACGACTTGGTTTAAAAGCCCAAATATATCTAAAGCAGCAGCACCACTAGCATCAAAAGGCAAGGTGTTTACTGTAGCAGATGATACTAAATTATTCAGGTTATTAGGCTTTATCTGTGTGTTGTAATTTGCGTTACAAGCCTTCGAACTGGGGTGAACGCCCTTAGCAATATGAGTTGCAATAAGAAGCCATGAAATACGACGAATAGCCGCATCTTCCATCCACGTTTCAAAATCAAATCGCTTGGCTAACTCATCTAATTTTTGCTGAGCTTCATTAACTGCAACTAAATCACCCGCCTCTTTTGCTTTTTCTAGCTTAGCAGTTTCACTTTTATAATTACTATTATTGGCAAGTCGTTGTTGTAGAAACTCTAAAATTACTTTTCTTATATCTTGCCAAGAGACATTATCCATTCTCCCTCCTTATTATTTATCTTAAATTTCAATATAATTAAAATAAAATAACATTTGCTAAAAATCAAGCAAATAATACAAAAAATAATCTAAAAACAAAATACAAAAAAGAAAGAATCAAAGAAAAAATTAATACTTAACAGGAATAAAATTAAAAACAATTTAAAAAAATCAATACAATAAATAAAACTAGCTAATTTACACCATCCAAGATTAACACTTTTATAGACCGCTTATTCAGCGGTAAAATTCACTTCAAAGAAAAGTAAATACTTAACATTTCTCAGCAACCTACTCGGCTGTCAGAACTCAGTATAAAAGAATTACCTACCTTTTACTAGCAACACTACCTACCTGATGATGTTTTGTAAAAAAGTTTCAGGTGATATATATGTTTTAGTATAAAACTAACAATTATTTCTTTTTATAAAAACCAAAATAAGGATGAAAATGCCAATTGCTATTCCGATATAAGCTGACACTACAAAACTCATTGGCTAATCGGTATAAGTTTTTATTGGGGAAATGTTCCGCTATTTTTGTTATGGCTTGTTCTACACTATTTTCTAACCATGGTTTCACTTGCGGATTTTCAAATAACCAGTGTTTGTATTTAATTTGGTTATTTTGAGTACTTGGGCAGCATTCATCTGGTGTTTGCCATGCTACATCTGCATAGCTAAATTGATAATCACCATTATCAAGTTGGCAGATATATTCATCTTGTGTCTTATTATTCCCTCTAAATGGTGAAATTGCCTGTAAATGCACACAATGGTGATGTGCTAAATCTGGTTGCCAATAGCTGGTGACATAATTACTTTTACGGGCATGAATCGCAAACAGATTTGCCATGACCTTATGTTCTAATTCGGCGAGCGTTAGCCCATCTTCAGGGCAAGACTTAATACGAGGAACCGCATCTATATTCACTAACTGATGAGCAGGAATGAGTTCATTTGTTTTATGGGTTTTCAGCAAGAATAATGACTCTTCTTCAAATCCAGGCTTAGTAAAACAGGCCTTATCCGTACGATAATTAGCTTTAATTGCCGTTAAATTCGATCCTAATATCGCCACATTGGCCTTTTGTGCCATTTTTTGTGGTCGATGTCGCCATACTCGCCCCACTAGCTGGATAATAGAGCGCATGGATGATGGTTCAACAATTGCCCAATCATAATCGTGATCGCGTCCGACTTCGGTCACTGGCGTACCGATAACAATAAAAATATGGTTTTGTTTATCGCTATCTTTGATGGCATCGATAATTTCAGGCTGATGAAATAATGCCTGTTCATCACTGCGATTTAAAATTCTATCAAGTTTTTCTTCTAACTGGCTACGCAATAACAGCAGTTGCCGAGCATGATAAACCACGATATGAAAAGCAGTATCAGTAGGTAACTTGGTTTGGGCATAAATTTGTTCTGTAAGTGAAATAACATCTTCGGTATGGGCAAAACGCATTAAACCAATGCTTACCTTTTTTTGTGATTCTTTATCTATTTGATGATGATCTTGGTGGAATTGATAAGCTTGATCTAATAATTGTTTAGCCAGCACACCGTAATTGATTTTTTGGTTTTCTGTTTTATTTTCTTGGTAATTTAGTAGATCCAAAATATGCCCTTGACGACGGATTGCGCTCTGTTCTAATTGATGAATGCGCATTGCTACAAATTGCTGATGATGATCGCTAAACGTTTTAGTATCAGCAATTGGTGATATCGACTGTTCATATTCATCAAACCAACCACATACAATGGCATTATTGGCATATTGGTTATTTTGATTCCAAATTTTTCGCCCTGCTTGGTAAGCATCAAATAATCCGGCAATTAAATCTGGTGTTAAGGTCGCCGATGACAGTAGTACTTTGCTACCAAATAACCCAGCTAAATGCACCAAGCGAGCCAGTGCAGGTAAGTCATGTTGATCAAAATCATCCGGCTCATCTAAAATCAAATCTGAAGTTAACAATCTTAACGTGGGTGCAATATATTTACCACCACGCCCACATTCACTCGCTTGAATAATATGGTCAATAGTGCATGTCACAATGGGCGCATAAAGTAATTGCCGTGCTTTACTGTCTTCGATAATCGTCCCTAATTCACAATCCGCAATACCACTTTCGGCTACATCAATATATTCATCAAGTAACGATTCGATAGATTCACTACCTTGGTTTTCTGATTTTTTTTGAGAATCGTTTTGTTGAATTTCTTCATTACTCAGTTCAAACAAGGTTTTTGTGGCTCGCCCACCCACTAAAATCGCCAGATGTTCATCACTTAAGTGTAATCTTTCTCTTAATGCTTTACCTGTTTGCAACGTTAAAACACGTAATCCCAGTGCGACGGTAAAGCGCACGCCGCGTTTAGGATTTGAAAGCGCATACATAATCCGCCCATTGGCTAAGGTTTTACCGCAGCCAGTCGATGCCATATTCACGCCAAAAAAGCCACATTCATCAGATAGTTGTTGATAACTTTTGGCTAAATCAAACGCGTGATTTTGCCATTGGAATCGTTTTATAGTTGTTCGTTTGGTGAAAGGTTTATGTTGATTGATGGCAGGTAATTCTGTGATTATTTTAGGTAATAAACGAGTAAAGCGAGCCGCTAAATTAGCGACCCCAATTAAATGATCATCTAAACACTGTTTAGGCTTTTTTTGGTAATTTGTGTTAGCAATCAGTATTGTTTCATTTTCTTTTGCCTCTTCACATGCTAAAGACAAGCTTGAGTAGTTATGATCAGCCACCATTAAACTTAAACGCGAAATATGCAATAAAAATGCGTCAATATTAGCCAATTGCATTAAAGGAATATGGTTTAGGGCTTTGGTTGCATAACGGCTTAATTTTTTAAGCCAAGGTTGGCTTAAGGTGATATCACTTTTTAGTTGCCAAAAATCGTTGGGTGAAGTGTGTTGACTATGACTATTTTTAACCCATTTATCAATTGCCTTAAATGTTTTATAAAAACTTCGGATAGTTAAGCCCGATATATCAAAATCTCCTTTTTGTACATTTTTAACATCCTTCGTTAATGAGTCCGGTAAAAACGGCATTCGATGATGCGACACAATCAGCCATGCGATCCACTGCGCCAATAAAGGCAGTTGGGTAAGATCATTTTTTTCGACTTGGGTGAGCTGTTTGTACCAATTAGGATGCTGTTGTCGATATTCAGTAAAATTCGCTAATCGATCAAATAAGGCTTCGTTGGTGGGGCAGTCTTGAATCATTAATAAAAATAATTGTAACGAAATCCATTCATGTCGATAAGGATCAGCAGCCACAGCCGTTTCTGCTCGTAATTTAGATTGAAAACCAATCGTTGCTTTACCTAAATCATGAAGTAATGCTGCTATGGTTGTGATTAATTGAATAGTGGTTGCATATTGCCAACAATTTTCGCTGTCACTGCGTAAAATATTACGCCGCGTACGGTTGGTTGGGACGCGCCCTTCTTGATTAAATTGACTGCGATCACCCACAATCCACAAAAGATCAGTTAAATTTTTACCATGAGTCCAATAGCAAGCAACTGCGGTATTTTTTCGTGCGGTTTTGCGTAACAATTTATAGAGTGTTTGTAGACCGGCTTCGGTCATTGGGCTTTGCCATGTGCGTTCTCCACAACGTTCAGCAAATTGATCGATAATCCGCCGTGTTTCGGTTAAGGCGTTCTTTTTGCATTGGCTAACAAGTAAAATATTCATATTTGATCGGCTATCTGTTTTAAGGTATCAATAATTTTATCAAGTGCTTCTAATTGGGCAAATTGCGCAATGCACGCCATACGAAATTCTTTTTCACTATCCCCTTGTTTAGCTGATAAAAAGGCTTGGGGTAATACAATGCCATCTTTGATAATATCGGCCGCATCAAAAACTAAACCACCGCGCCGAGTTTTTCCGTGTAAAATAGCAAGCCCGTGGGGTAACCCCAATACCCAACAAGCCGTTGCACCAAGTCCATAGGCTAAGTAGTTACCATGATCTAAAAATTGATTAGCCGGGTCATGACTTTTACCATGCGTACCATGCTCACGCTTAAATTTATCATCTTGTAGTGTTAATTGATTTGCCATGCCATAAAGGCGTTTGCTAATTCGCCCTTCAGCGGCTAAAAGTGCTTGGCTATTATCCACATCGGTAAATTGTTGTATTGCATCAGTAAGAATATGCGTTAACTGCGTTTTATCAACATCCCAATCAAATTGTGGCCAACACTCACTAATAATATTAAGCCTTGTTTGTTGCAATAATTTAGCTGCTTGTAATCGACGCTTGTCATCAAACCAAAATTGACACCAACTTTGTAGGTATTCTGTCGGACGATATTCACTTTGTGGCGAAAAAAATTGACAGGCAAACTCAGATTCAGTTGATGAAAAAAGTGGGGTTCCGCCTCCTCCACAAAAACCAATCATGACGCCTGCTCGTGAAAGCTCTCGCACGGCTGCTTGCGTTAATGACGTTCCGGTACCTAATAAAATACAGGTAGTATTAGCTATTGGGATATTCCAATATAAAGACTGTTGCCCTTGCTCCGTCACATACTCAACACGCCCACCATTAACCAAAACACGGCAATGCTCTAAATAATAAATATTGGCACGCTTGGAATGCATGATCGTTTTTAGATCAGAGGAATGAATCATATCCATATATGATAACTTGTTAAATTAATTAAAATATAATAAATAAATTAACACGATATTGCGGAAAAAACGAGCTTTTTCTTGTGGTTGCAAGCTGTGAGTTCATTATTTTTACTTTAGCAAAGCAATCTTGATAATAAGCTTTTTCAACGTTGTTATAATTTTGCAAATCATATTCATGATGTAGCTGAGGCAGATATTTGGACGATGTCAGCAGAAAATTCACCGGCAAGCTAATTTAAATTAATCGATTATATCAGTTAATAGATTATAAAAGACGAGCATTGCTCGTCTTTTAGGCTATGGATAAAGCGCCTGTAGTGGGGTTACGTTATGCGTAGGATCGTAATCTAACGCTGCTGTTGTGGCATAAGCTGCATTCATTGTCGTATCGTAATGCACCTTATATTGAATGGCACTTCGGCGCAATATTTTGGATGCATCAATAGCTGCTCGTCCTGATGTGGTATTAAGGATATAACTATATTCCCCATTTTTTATATGATCGTGGATATTTGGTCGCCCTTCGTTTTCTTTTTTTACGATTTGGCATGATATATTTGCTTGTTGTAATACCTTTGCCGTGCCAATAGTGGCATCAATACTAAATCCATGAGCAATTAATCGATTAGCGACGCCTAATAGCCTTGTTTTATCTTGGTCACGCACAGATAGTAGCACTTTCCCTGATTTTTTCATATTTGATAAACTACCAAGTTGTGCTTTAGCAAAGGCTTCAGCAAAGGTTTTACCGATGCCCATAACTTCACCCGTTGAGCGCATTTCAGGTCCTAAGATAGGATCAACGCCACTAAATTTATTAAACGGTAATACCACTTCTTTTACTGAGTAATAAGGAGGGATTACTTCTTTAGTTACGTTTTGTTGTGCCAAGGTTGTTCCTACCATGACTCGTGCGGCGATTTTAGCGAGTGGTAAGCCAGTTGCTTTTGAGACAAAAGGGACAGTGCGAGCTGCTCGCAGGTTGATTTCGATTAAATAAATCTGGTTATCTTTAACAGCAAACTGTCCATTCATTAAGCCTTTCACATCAAGCTCAAGTGCTAACTGTTTAGCCTGTTGCCTGAGTTGGGCTAAAATCTCTGAGGTTAGTGTGTGTGTAGGTAATGAACAAGCTGAATCGCCAGAGTGGATCCCTGCTTGTTCAATATGTTCCATAATACCACCAATGACAATTTGTTCACCATCAGCAATCACATCAATATCTACTTCAATGGCATCATCTAAAAAGTGATCAAGTAGGACAGGGGCATTATTCGATTCACTTACCGCTGTTTTAAAATAATGCCGTAAATCTTGCTCATTATAGACAATTTCCATTGCCCGACCACCTAATACATAAGATGGCCTAACCACTAATGGGTAACCGACTTTTTCCGCTTTGGTGATAGCTTCATCAATATCGGTCACCGTTGCATTGGCTGGTTGTTTTAATTTCAATTTATCGACGACTTCTTGAAAACGCTGGCGATCTTCGGCTTTATCTATAGCATCGGGTGAAGTACCAATAATAGGTAGACCTGCCGCTTCAAGTGCACGGGCAAGCTTTAGTGGTGTTTGCCCTCCATATTGCACAATAACACCATTTGGCTTTTCAACATGCGCAATCTCAAGCACATCTTCAAGCGTAACTGGCTCAAAATAGAGGCGATCAGAAGTATCATAATCGGTTGACACGGTTTCTGGGTTACAGTTAACCATAATGGTTTCATAACCATCCTCACGCAGAGCTAATGCTGCATGCACACAGCAATAATCGAACTCAATACCTTGGCCAATTCGATTAGGACCACCACCTAATATCATGATTTTTTTACGACGAAATTGAGGCTTAGCTTCGCATTCCTGTTCATAGGTTGAGTACAGATAGGCCGTGTCGGTTGCAAATTCAGCAGCACAAGTATCAACACGTTTATAAACAGGATGGATATGGTATTGATGCCGTAAATGACGAACGGCTTGTTCGGTAGAGTTGATCAGTTTTGCAATACATAAATCAGAAAAACCTTTGCGTTTAAGTTGCCATAATTGTTCTTCATCTAACTTGTTAATTGTTTGTTGTTTTAATCGATTTTCTATTTGTACTAATTCTTCAATTTGGGCTAAGAACCAGCGATCAATATGCGTTAATAAAAAGATTTCATCAAGCGTTAAACCAGCTCGAAAAGCATCGGCAATATACCAAATACGATCGGCACCCGCTTCTTGGAGTTCATAACGAATTTTGGTGATATTTTTTTCATCAGTATAATTATCAATTTTAGGATCAAATCCTGAAGCGCCAACCTCAAGCCCTCGCAATGCTTTTTGTATTGATTCTTGGAAGGTACGCCCAATGGCCATCACTTCACCAACCGATTTCATTTGCGTGGTTAAACGATCATTACAACCAGCAAACTTTTCAAAATTAAAGCGTGGGATTTTAGTGACCACATAATCAATTGACGGTTCAAATGAGGCGGGGGTTTTACCCCCTGTAATATCATTCGATAATTCATCGAGTGTATAACCAACTGCCAATTTAGCAGCGATTTTAGCAATTGGAAAACCGGTAGCTTTAGAAGCTAACGCTGATGAACGTGATACTCTCGGATTCATCTCAATGACAATTAATCGCCCAGTGTTTGGATCAACGGAAAATTGTACATTGGAGCCACCGGTTTCAACGCCAATTTCACGCAGTACGGCAATTGATGCATTACGCATGATTTGATACTCTTTATCCGTCAAGGTTTGTGCCGGAGCCACCGTAATTGAATCACCTGTATGAATACCCATTGGATCGAAGTTTTCAATTGAGCAAACAATAATACAGTTATCATTTTTGTCTCGAACTACTTCCATTTCATATTCTTTCCAACCAATTAATGATTCATCAATAAGTAGTTCATTGGTTGGTGAAAGATCAAGTCCTCGGGTACAAATTTCATCAAATTCTTCTGTGTTATATGCAATTCCGCCCCCAGTTCCCCCCATGGTAAAGGACGGGCGAATAATGCAAGGAAAACCAACTTGCTCAAGAACGGCATAAGCTTCTTTAAGCGAATGCGCAATGCCTGAACGAGCGGTATCAAGGCCGATTTTTTTCATCGCCTCATCAAACCGTTTACGATCTTCGGCTTTATCGATAGCATCTGCTGTTGCACCTATCATTTCAACATTAAATTCTTTCAATACACCTTGTTTTTCAAGCTCTAATGCACAGTTTAACGCTGTTTGACCGCCCATGGTTGGTAAAATGGCGTCTGGCCTTTCTTGTTCAATAATCTTGCGAACGCATGTCCAATGAATTGGCTCGATATAAGTGGCATCGGCCATTTCAGGATCCGTCATGATAGTGGCTGGGTTGGAATTAACTAAAATAACGCGATAGCCTTCTTCACGTAGCGCCTTACAGGCTTGTGCTCCCGAATAATCAAATTCACATGCTTGACCAATAACAATTGGGCCTGCGCCAATAATTAATATACTGTTGATATCTGTTCGCTTCGCCATGCTTATTGCTCCTGCTTATAAATTTTGATTAATTCGATAAAATGGTCAAAAAGTGGTGCCGCATCATGCGGTCCCGGACTGGCTTCTGGGTGACCTTGAAAACTAAAAGCTGGTTTGTAATTGTGATGAATACCTTGCAGTGAACCATCAAATAGTGATTTATGAGTGGCTCTTAAATGAGCAGGTAAACTTGCTTCATCTACTGCAAAACCATGATTTTGAGCGGTGATCATAACCTGATTATTTTCAAGATTTTTAACGGGGTGATTTCCGCCATGGTGACCAAACTTCATTTTAATCGTTTTAGCGCCACATGCTAGTGCTAAAAGTTGATGACCTAAGCAGATACCAAAGATGGGAATGTCAGTATTTAAAAACTGCTTAATAGCCTCAATTGCATAACGGCAAGGGGCTGGATCACCTGGGCCATTAGATAAAAATATTCCATCTGGCTTTAATGCAAGGACTTGTTCTGCTGTCGTTTTGGCTGATACGACTGTTAATTTACAACCACGTTCAACTAACATGCGCAAAATATTGCGTTTTACGCCAAAGTCATAAGCAACAACATGGTATGGTAATTGTTTTTCTGGTATTGGATTAGGCTGTTGTTGTCTTGTCCATATGCCTTGAGTCCAAATATAACTTGTCAAACACGTCACTTCTTTAGCTAAATCAAGCCCACTTAATCCTTTAAAATTTATTGCCTGTTGTTTGGCTATTTCGGCTTTTTCAAGTAAGGTCTTTTTATCCGTTGCTGTTATAATAACACCATGCTGTGCTCCTTTTTCACGCAAAATACGCGTTAAGCGTCGCGTATCAATATCGGCGATGGCAATAACATTATGCTTTTTTAAATAGCTGGAAAGATCGAGTTCACTTCGGTAGTTGCTGGCTAATAATGGCAAATCACGAATAATCAATCCCTTTGCATAAATTTGGCTGGATTCGGCATCATCATCATTTGTTCCGACATTACCAATATGAGGATAGGTCAGTGTAACCAATTGTTCACAGTAAGAGGGATCGGTAAGGATTTCTTGGTAGCCAGTCATTGACGTATTAAAGACCACCTCACCAACAGTTTGTCCGTTAGCACCAATGGATTTACCAATAAATTGCGAACCGTCTTGCAACATAAGGAGGGCGTAAGTTTGCATGATTAAGCTACCTTTGATTAAACAACCAATAAATATGAATAAAAATTCAATTTAATTGTTTTTAATAATACAATATTTAATCATATTATTACACTTTTTTAAACAAAAAAAGCAATATTATAAAAAATAATCAAATGACAAAATCTAAAATTTTAGACAACTCAATGCTTAGAAATAATATCAAATAAATCTAGAAGGTTTAACTTGAAATTGCATAATTATTCAAATAAAATCTTAGCAAAATTTACCGCTTTTTAGGAGCTCAATATGTACGGTTTTTATCAACGCCATTTTTTACGTTTACTCGACTTTACTCCAGCAGAAATTAATCGATTGATTGAACTTGCTATCGAACTAAAAAAAGCCAAAAAACAAGGTAACGAAAAAAAACATTTAGTTGGTAAAAATATAGCCCTTATTTTCGAAAAAGATTCAACTCGTACTCGCTGTGCATTTGAAGTAGGTGCGTTTGATCAAGGAGCTCAAGTAACCTATTTAGGTCCCAGTGGTAGCCAAATTGGGCATAAAGAATCGATTGCAGATACCGCGCGCGTGCTAGGTCGAATGTATGATGGAATTGAATATCGTGGTTATGGTCAAGAAATTGTTGAAACCTTAGCAAAATATGCAGGTGTGCCAGTCTGGAATGGTTTAACAACCGAAGCACATCCAACGCAAATATTAGCCGATTTTATGACAATGCAAGAGCATATCGGTGATCGCCCATTAAACAGTATTAAATTTGCTTATTTAGGCGATGCACAAAATAACATGGGGAATTCATTAATGGAAGGTGCAGCATTAATGGGAATGGAAATTCGATTAGTTGCCCCAAAAGCTTGCCAACCTGAAGCTGACCTTGTGCAAAAGTGCCAAGATATCGCTAAAACAACAGGGGCAAAAATTATCTTAACTGAAGAGGTTGCCAAAGGCGTTAAAGATGTTGACTTTTTATACACGGACGTATGGGTGTCAATGGGCGAACCTAAAAATGTTTGGGATGAGCGAGTTAAGCTATTAACACCATATCAAGTAAATCAAAACGTGATTAAACTCACTGGTAACCCAAATGTCAAATTTATGCACTGCTTGCCTGCTTTTCATGATATGAATACCACGATTGGTAAACAAATAGCTGCGCAATATGGTTTAAACAATGGATTAGAAGTGACTGATAAAGTTTTTGAATCTAAACATAGCATCGTGTTTGATGAAGCGGAAAACCGCCTACATACGATCAAAGCGGTAATGGTTGCAACATTAACCAAAGACGAATAATATTGTCACAATTAATACAAAGGTGTTTTGTTAACATAAGCTCCTTTCTTTTTGCCGACTTAATGTCGGCATAATTTTATCTAAAAGAATATTGAATCATGACCAAACAAGAGCGAAACAAAAATTTTAAAAAATACCTAAAACTGACCAATCCCATTCATTTTTTAGCAGTAGGATTGGGTAGCGGCATGTCACCGATTATGCCGGGAACCATGGGTTCATTAATGGCTATCCCGTTATGGCTTTTGTTTTATGGTTTACAGCCAGCTTTATACTGGATATTTATTTTAGTGACTTTTATTTTTGGTTGTTTTATTTGCCAAAAAACATCGGATGATACCCATACTCACGATTCAGGGCACATTGTTTGGGATGAATTTGTCGGAATGTGGATCACGCTATTTTTTATTCCGCAACTTTCATTTATGTGGATTGCCATAGCTTTCGTGGCATTTAGAGTGTTTGACATGGCAAAACCTTGGCCAATTCGCTGGTTTGATAAACGTATCCCCGGTGGATTTGGCATTATGGTAGATGATGTAATTGCCGCTATCTTTTCCTCATTTACTGTTTATGCGATGACATTTATTCTTTAAGAGATGAAGCGTGATCCTCGCCAAAATATAAGACAAAACTCGCCACTATCAATATATGAGCTTGTTTGCTGGCAGATCGCTTTTCGACCGAGTAAATCATTACACCGAAGTATACCCCACCTTCACGAGGGGGGAATATCCGTGATGTCGGTCATCCAAACTAGGTTGAGTTCAACAGGATTAAACGGCCTATTTAATGTATTGGGCCGTACATCATGCGATAGACTAATGGTAAAAAAGATGAATATTATTGCTGATAATCAACAAAATAAAAACTTCAATAAAATCAATAGCTTTTCTGAATGATTTTTATCATGCTTAATTTATATTCTTTCTGATACATCATAGCCCTAGTTTCTAATATCGTACACTAAGCTTGGGGCAATTAGATGGGGTTTATGTCGCCAATAAGGCAAGGATCAATGATCTGATATTGACATACATATTTCTCTGAAATTTATTGACAACACAAGCTAAAACATCTTTTGTGACCATCCTAATTTGCTTGAAAGATTATTAAAATAATCATAATCCTTAGAGTGAATTAAATTAAACTCATACGAAGAACGGCGAATAATCACATCTTGTGTGGGTTTGACAGGCAAAATAATTTGGCTATCACAAGCAATATTAAGATCCAGTGCTGTCGTTGGGAATTTTAAGCGGATAGCATTATCACTTTTGATCACTAATGGTCTGACCGCTAATGAATGTGGAAACATTGGTGTAATAATTAATGCATCTAAATGAGGAGCTAAAATAGGACCTCCCGCCGATAGTGAATAAGCGGTAGAGCCGGTCGGTGTGGCAATAATTAACCCATCTGCTCGCTGTGAAAAGGCATTGCGTTCATTAATGTAGACATCATAGTCAATCATATGTGCAACAGTATTAGGAGTAACAACAATTTCGTTGACAGCAAAACTTGAGTTAATCAAGTTACCATTATCATAAATAGACACTTCTAACAAAAAGCGGGGATCATCCTCATATTTACCAGCAATAACAGGGCTTAATTGTTCAATCACTTGTTCATGAGAAATATCAGTTAAAAAACCGAGGTTACCGCGATTGACACCAATAACTTTGATTTTATAGTGCGATAGTCGCCTAGCTGAATGCAACATATTTCCATCTCCTCCGACAACAATAGCGAGATCGGCTTGCTCACCAATTGTTTCCAACGAAGCGTAGTGGCTAACAGAAAATTGAATGTGATCCGCTAAGCGATCTTCAACCAGCACACGAATACCAAGTTTAACAAGCCAATCATAAAGCACTTGATGAGTTTCTATTGCTTCTAATTTACGTGGAAGCCCAATTAAGCCAATACATTTAAATGGTGTATCCATAAAATATCCTTGTTATTTTTTACATAACCATCTGTATTTTTTGATAATAATTCAAAAAATCACATATCAATATGATGATAAGCTTGTAATCATAAAAATTGCCCCCATAATAACCGTTATTCACTAAGTTTTCGACTACATTATTTGGAGTACCCTATGACAGAGCAAGATAAAAATATGTCAGAAAATGAAACTAACATTGACACACCAGTAGAAGCAACAGCCGAGCAAGAAGCGCCGGCGCAACCAAATCTTGAAGAACAATTAAGTGCAAAAGATGCTCGTATTGCAGAGCTTGAACAAGCATTGCAATTAGCGAAAAAAAATGAAAGTGAAGCCATGATTCGTGCGCGAGCTGAAATTGATAATGTTCGTAAACGAGTCGAGCAAGATGTTGATAAAGCGCGTAAGTTTGCACTCGAAAAATTTTCTAACGAATTATTACCCGTTATTGATAATCTAGAACGCGCTTTAGAATCTACGGATAAAACCAATCCAGAACATAAAGCGACAGTTGAAGGATTAGAACTGACATTAAAATCATTCTTAGACACTGTCAAAAAATTTGGTATTGAAGTGATTAATACCGAAGATTCTCAATTAAACCCTGATATGCATCAAGCAATTAGCATGGTTGAATCACCTGAACATCAGTCAGGACAAATTGTTAATACCATTCAGAAAGGCTATACCTTAAATGGCCGTTTAATTCGCCCTGCAATGGTTATTGTCGCTAAATAGTTAAGCGTAATGAGTTTAACCGCCAAGTACTGGCGGTTAATTTTATTTACTGCGTTGCTCTTCTCGGGCAAGTTTTTTCATTTTTTGTTCGATTCGTTGGCGTTTTAATGGTGAAAGATAATCGACAAAAAGCTTACCTTTTAAGTGATCCATTTCGTGTTGAATACAAATAGCCAATAGATCATCAGCGTCAATTTCGTAAGGATTGCCATTACGATCAAGTGCTTTAATTTTAATCTTTTCAGCTCTTGGCACAAAACCACGGCAATCAGGTACCGATAGACAGCCTTCCTCAATACCTGTTTCACCTTCTTGGCTAATGACTTCTGGGTTGATAATCACATAAACGTGGCTTTTGTCTTCTGATACATCAATTACGATAATTTGTTCATGCACATCGACTTGGGTAGAAGCCAGGCCAATACCATTTTCGGCGTACATGGTTTCAATCATGTTGTCAATAATGGTTTGTAACTCTGGTGTAAATTTAGTAACAGGCTTAGCAACTTTGCGAAGTCGCTCATCAGGAAAACGTAATACTGGTAAAATAGCCATAAATTATTCGATCTACTCCTCAAATTTCGGGTTTATTCCATCTATTATTCATTGTAAACATTTATCATACTGATGAATAGCCCTTGTTGGCTATTGATAAAATATATCTTATCAATTCAAGATATGACGCCTGTTTAAGCTGTATATAAAAAAGGGTTATGATGAGTAAATATGAATTTTTATTACGAATTTCAATGCTTAGATATGGAAAACGAGCCATTTTTGAAAAAATTATGCAACTTTTTGCTAACGGTTTACCTAGTAGCATAAAAGATGTCTCTCTTCTATTAAATAAACTAGGATTATCAGACATTCAATTAGCACTTTTTTATGAAACATCATACCTACATTTTGAGCCAATACTTGAATGGTTAGATTCACCTTTTCCACCAAAATATCTTATTGCCTATTGCGATAATGATTATCCCTTACTGCTTAAGCAAATTGATTCTCCGCCTTTATTATTATTTGTTTTAGGTAATCGGCAGTTACTAGATTCTCCTCAATTGGCTATGGTGGGCAGTCGCGAATTTAGTGAATATGGAGCACAATGGGGACGATATTTTGCAAGCGAATTAGCTATTAATGGTTTAACCATAACCAGTGGTTTGGCGCTAGGGTTAGATGCAATTTGCCATCGTGGTGCGCTTGAAGTATCTGGCCCGACTATTGCAGTTCTAGGCAGTGGATTAGCAAAGGTTGCACCAAGATCAAATTTAAGCTTAGCCAATGATATTTTGGCACAAGACGGCGCCATTGTTTCTGAATTTCTACCATTTGAAAAAGCCAGATCAGTCTATTTCCCTCGTCGAAACCGAATTATTAGCGGATTAAGTTTAGGTACTTTTGTGATTGAAGCATCAGAAAAAAGTGGTTCACTAATTACGGCGCGCTATGCACTTGAGCAAAATCGCGATGTCTTTGCTTTACCTGGCGATATTGATAATGAAAACTGTAGTGGAACTCATTATTTAATTAAACAAGGCGCTTATTTGGTTTCTAAGCCTGCTGATATTTTAGAGCATTATTATAACTATTTATCAGTAGTAAATAACTCGCTTAATTCAATTAAAGAAGCGCCAAGTCATTCTATTTTGTATCCGGAAATTTTTGCTGTGATTCACCACCAACCTATTCCTATTGATATTATTGCCCAGCAAGTCAATTTACCGATTTCCGAAGTGACAACTAAATTATTAGATATGGAACTAGAGGGACTGATTAAAACGGTAACTGGCGGTTATATTCGTAATCGAATAATTTAGCATTAACAAAATCCTTGTTAAAAAACTTTAGAAAAGCGCGCATTTAAATATAAAACCCGCCGATAGGCTTCGGCGGTATAGGTTATTTTTTATTTATCTTCAATTTCGAGCGCAATTTCAGATAAAATAATACCAGTGTTATCAGCATAGATAAAATCACCAGAAAAGAAAGTTACGCCACCAAAGTTAACTCGAATATCGATTTCACCTATGCCTTGATCCTCAGCACCAACTGGAATTGCTGCCAGCGCTTGAATACCAATATCAGCTTCAGCCAAGTGATCAACTTGACGAACAGCGCCATAAACAATAATCCCTTCCCACTGATTTTGCACGGCAATATCGATTAGCTCTGCATCAATTAATGCACGACGAACAGAACCACCACCATCAATAACAAGAATTTTACCTGAACCGTCCGATTGTAAAATTTCGTATAGTAGCCCGTTATCTTCAAAACATTTAACTGTTACAGCTTGACCTGAAAATGATGTCACACCGCCAAAATTACTAAATATCGGTTCAACAACGTTAACGTCTTCTGGGTAATAATCGCAAAGAACTGAAGTATCAAACTCCATTATCAAGTCTCCTTTTGCTGTGGTATATAAGTTTATTTAGTATAACGCGAATACAAGTAAAACGATATTAAATTTAAATAAACGAGTGCTAATTCAAGATAATTCTCAAACAATAAAATAAATTAACCAATAAAGCAAGCCTAACTGCTTGTACTAATCTTGTACTAATAAAAAGTTATTAACGAACAATTTAAATCATCATAGCAATGTTTAATATCAATCGGTAAAGCTAATAACAATAAGCCACTGGATTTATATTTTATATCATTGATAATCTATTGATTATTATATTTTTCTAGATTTAGACGTTGAGTTTTTTAAAAATTTTCTTACTCGACCTTCTCGCAATGCTGCAATAAAAAAGCCAAGTGAACCGTATATAATCCCAAGCAACAAAATCATAAATACATTAAATAAATTATCTTTTAAGCTTAACCCCATTTGATTGACACCTGCTATCATATTGGTTGCCCAAGTTGATGGTAACATTTTAGAAACTATTTGTACCCCAAAAGGCATGGCATCAAGCGGCCAAATTGTACCCGATAAATAAAATACGGGGGTTGTCAAAAATGCGAGTGTCAAATAGATCATTTCGGTTTTACGTAAACATTCAGTCAGCAATTTACTGAGCCCTAAAACACCAAGCAATAATGGAAATGTCATGATTAAAATTTCTGGAATATTGGCGAGTTGTCGATAGCCAAGTGCCCAAGGCCATAAACCAAACAGAACAATGGATAAAAATAACCAGATCGGTATAAGACCACACAAGCTACCCAATATGATAATTTTAGGTGGTTTACCCTGCGGTAACGAGTTTAATGTAATATTAGTACGTGTTGAAGCAATTAAAAATGAGTGTTGCAATAACATTACTAATAAACCCGGAAAGGTAATAGCGGCAAAACTGACGCCAGGATTATAAAGTGGTTCAGTTTGACCATTTATTGGCGATAAAATAATATTGATCTGTTTATCTGAAAATCCACTATTACGCATTATTCGAGTATTATATTCAGTTAATATCTGTTGATAGATCCCTTTTATATCGACTTGTATTAAACCATTGGCTAAACGACTTGAAGCATCACCATATGCAGGTATTGTCACTTCTTCGCCATTTAATAACCGCTTTTCAAAATCTCTTGGAATAGTAAATACCGCAAACAGTTTATGATTATTAATATCATCATAAGCTTGTAGAGAGCTTTCATATATGATGGTCTCGATTTTAGAGCTAGTATTTAAAGAGCGAATTAAACCTCGACTTGTTGGTGTATGATCTTGATCGACGATGGCTACTGGCAAGCTGGTTATAGTTCCATTACTATAAACTAAACTCATCAATGAGACAGATAAGAGTAACAATAACCACCTTGGTCTCACTAACATAAGCAAAAATATTTTTACAAATGAAGACCAAAATATTTTAAGCATCTTGGTTTTTCCCCTTACTGTGAATGTAGTCGTCTTACTAGACGTTTTCTTACTAACACAGTAATAATTATTGGATAGATCATTAAAATACCACAGACTTTTAGCACTGAAAGATAGCTAGAGTGACGTAAAAACAGATCAAACAGTTTATTAAGTGCATAAGTTAATGGCTCTAAAGATGAAATGAATCTGGCAATCCATGGCATTGATAGTTCTGGCACAACAATGCCCGAATAAGTTAGCGCCAGCCCAACTAAAAGACCGATATAGGAATAAGCATCAATTGGCGTTTTTGTAAAAGTGTACAGCAAAATACCGATACTTTGCGCAGCAATAACATAAAAAAACACAACTATCATCATTGCAAAGGGTGATCCTGATACACGCGCATCAGAAAATAAAACCAGCATAGCAATTTCAAAAATAAGTAACATAGTAAACCAAATGGTATAAGGCGCTAATTTCCCTAAAACAAAAGGATAATTAGGGCGAGTTCGCTTTGGTAATTGTGCTAATAGATGAATCGTTATTGTGACAACAAACAGTTGTAGTAGATGCACAACAGCAGAAAATTGCTGAAAGTACATTGAGTTACCACTGGCATTAAACAATCCATCATAATTGAAGTTTACTTTTGCAAGCTTAGGTACTGGTATCCCAATACTAGTTGCCATTGTGCTACGGTATTGAGTATTTAATGCGGCAATAAGGCCAGAATAGTCCATAATAGAATACAAGCCCGCACTATAGTATAACGCATTGTAATATAGCATTGGAGTGGGCTGACGGCCAGCTAATACATCTGCTTCAAAATTAGGGGGAATATAAAAAATGGCGTAAATTTTTGCTTTTCGCAAATCGCGCTCGGCCTCTGAAAGCTGACTATCATAGTTAACAAGACTTGCATGTGCACCCGAATTAAGATTGCGCACAATTTCACGTGATAAAACACTGTTATCATGATCTATATAGCCAACAGGTAGATCAAATAGCACACCGCGGTGGAATATGCTACTGATTAATACAAAAATAATTAGTGGCAAAATCCACATTAGCCAATGGAAAGTAAATCGTTTAAAAATGGTGGGTATTTCAGCATTAAACGCTTGTTTAAAGCGATGCCAAAAATCCCCAATTAATTGTCTATTTTCCATAATGTGCTCATACCTGCACGTAAATTAGTAATAGGCTTTGTTGGATAAAGCCTAACTTCAAAGGTTTTTAAATCAAAATCACCAGTAGCTCGCGTTGCCCGTTTTGTTGCATAATCACCCATGGGCGCAATATAACGAACTTCAGCCTCAATTTTTTTATTGCCGAGTGCGGGCACTTCAAGCTTAACATGATCACCTTTATGAATATTGGGCATAATGTTTTCGCGAATATTAAATATAAAGTAAGCCTGTGGTAGCTGAATGACAGTTAACAGTGGGCTATTGGCATTAAATAACTCACCAACTTCAGCAGGTATCGAACCAACTTCACCTGCGACAGGTGCTTTTACTTGTAAATCATCATATTGAATTTGTAATTGTTTAAGTTGCTCTTGCGCCTCTTTTAATTTTGCATCGTAAATTTCACGTTGCTCAATGCGATCCCCATTTTGCGCTTGATCTAAATTAGCTTGTGCCGACAGAACTTGTTGAAAGGCTTCATCACGTATTTTTAATGCATTATCTAAGATTGATTGAGAAACATAACCCTTACTAAAAATAGCTTTATTGCGATCATACTCTTTAGTGGCATTAGCATAAGCAACTTTAGCTTGTTGAAGTAATGCTTGATAGTAGCGAATACTTTCTTCACGTGTGCCGTGCTTAGAAAGTGTAACTTGAGCTTGAGCTTGATCACATGCTGCTTGTGCGGCTTTAACTTGTGCTAATAACTCTGGGCTATCGAGCGTTATTAATATATCGTTTGGTTTTACATCATCGCCTCGATTAACATGGATAGCCTGCACCCGTCCTTTAGCTTTTGACGAAATACTAACATTAGGCGCATCAACCTCACCTTGTAAGATAAGCTGACTATTGTGTGAGCGAATTAAAATTGTCATTGAGATTAAAATAACAATTAACACAATCGTAATAAAAATTTTTTTATTCATAAATTTTGTATAGAGTGATAATGATTAGATAAGACCTAAACAATTAGGACGATGGTATGCATTACAGATTTTACATACTTAAATTGTAACGATTACTATATTATAGGTTATACCAAAAATGCTTTATTTCAACAACTAAAGCAGAATTTTTATTTTAAAAAATAAGAATATATTAACATTATGAATAGTCAATATGGCTATATTCTATTTAACTTTTAAATAAATTTTGATAATTATAAAACATCACTTTAATAGGTTTTATTTATAATTGATATTAGTTAAAAGAAATAGATAAAAACCTACTTATTTAGTATGATATTTTCAATTAATATACGATAAGGTTCGAAATTTATGAAAAAAATAATAATTATTGGTGGTGGAGCCGGTGGTTTAGAGCTAGCTACAGACCTTGGCGATAAACTAGGTAAAGACAAGCAAGCCGAAATTAGACTAATTGATAAAAACAGCTATCACTTGTGGAAGCCTTTATTACATGAATTTGCCACAGGTGTTTTGAACGAACAAGCTGATAAAATTGATTATGCTACACAAGGGCAACAACACAGCTTTCAATTTACGCAAGGTACATTTAAAGATCTTAACCGTGAAGAAAAACAAATTATTATTGAAGATTTAAACAACGAATCTATCGCTGTACCCTATGATATTTTAGTTGTAGCAATAGGAAGTACTTCAAACGATTTTGGCACACCTGGTGTTAAAGAGCATTGTATCTTTTTAGATGACCAAAATGCTGCAATTCGTTTACGTGAAACACTGATTGCCAAATTTGCTGGTTTTTGTTCAATTATTGATGAAAAACAAGAAAAAAATGAAGATAAAATTCGTATTGCTATTGTCGGTGGCGGTGCAACAGGTGTTGAATTAGCCTCTGAATTACCTCACATGGTTGAAACATTCGGCGCTTGTGGTCACAATAAAATGTGTTCAGATTTACTAGATGTATCCGTTATTGAAGCAACTGATCGTATTTTACCTGCCCTACCTGAAAAAACAGCATTAAGTATCACTGAAAATTTACAAAACCGTGGCATTCGCGTATTAACAAAAACCATGATCACTAAAGCGGAAAGTGATGGCTTTTATCCAAAAGAAGGCGATACCATTCATGCAGATATTATGATCTGGACTGCTGGGGTAAAAGCACCTGATTATTTAAAAGATATTTCTGGATTAGAATCAAGTCGTTCTAATCAGCTTGTAGTAAAACCAACATTACAAACAACACGTGATGATAATATTTTTGTTATTGGTGATTGTGCTTACGCAATGCAAGACAGCGGGCGAGCCGCTCCCGCTACCGCACAAGCCGCACATCAAATGGCAAAAGTTTGTTATGAAAACATTGTTAACATGTTAAATAATAAATCCATGAAATCATTCAGTTATACAGATAATGGAACAATTATTTCTTTGCATGATACCGCTCAAGGTGTGGTTAAAATTGCTGGAAAAGGAGAAATGAGCGTTAAAGGCTTTTTTGCTTTAACGATCCATCGCCTATTGTACCGCATGCATCAAGCAAGCTTATTGGGTATATTCAAAACAATTCGATTCGCTAAAACCAGTAAAGAAACGTATAAAAATAAATTTGCATCTATCTTTACTCATCAAGACTAGTTTCCCATTTAAATAGCTACTTACAAAACACTATTTTATAAGTGGCTATTTTATTTTATAATTTATAGCATTATTTACAGCTAAAAGTAAATTTAATGCGTTTTGTTATATTGTTTATGCTGTCTTTAGCTAGCTTTATTAGTATTGCTAGTTATAAACCTCAAGATGGGGATATTATTTTTCAATCCTCACAATCAAGACAAAGCCTGGCAGTTGAACAAGCTACAAACTCTCCATACAGTCATATGGGAATTATTTTTATTAAAAATAATGGTAAGCCATATGTTTTTGAAGCTGCTAATAAAGTCGTTTATACACCACTAAATAGTTGGATTGCACGTGGTAAAAATAAAAACTACATCATAAAACGTTTAAAAAATCACAATCTATCCCATAGCGAAATTGCTAAATTAAAGCAAGTCGCAAGTAGTTTTGAAGGCAAACCTTATGATATCTGGTTTGGTTGGGACAATAATTATATCTATTGTTCTGAATTAATCTGGAAAATTTATGATAAGGCTTTGAAATTGAAAATTGGTCAATTACAAACTATCAAAGATTTTAATCTTTCATCACCTGTCGTGAAGAAAAAATTAAAAGAGCGTTATGGAAACAAAATTCCTTATCAAGAAACGGTTATTTCACCAGTTTCTATTTTTAATTCCCCCTTACTGACAACAGTTGACAAACAATGGTAAATTAAAATACGGCTAAACGCTTAACTGGTGCAAAACTTTTACGATATAAATAATTAATACCATGTTCTTTTATTGCCGCTAAATGCGCTTTAGTTGGATAACCTTTATGCTTAGCAAGACCATATTGTGGATACAACTTATCAAGCTCAACCATTTCACGATCACGAGTAACTTTAGCCAAAATTGAAGCAGCACTAATCTCTGCTACCAATAAATCGCCCTTAATAACCGCTTGGCTTTGAATACCAAAATCAGGACAACGATTACCATCAACTAATACAAAATTGGGTTTAATAGGTAACCCAGATACAGCACGTTGCATTGCTAGCATAGTGGCATGTAATATATTTAATTTATCGATTTCATCCACTGAAGCGCGGGCAATATTCCACGCTAAAGCATCTTGTTTGATTATGTCAAACAGTTGTTCGCGCTTTTTTTCAGTCAATTTTTTAGAGTCTGTTAAGCCTTTAATTGGCTTGTTTGGATCTAAAATAACAGCAGCAGTAACAACATCGCCACAAAGTGGACCGCGTCCGACTTCATCAACACCAGCAATCAGTGTTGCATTTGGATAAGTAAAATCTAACAACTATGTGGATCCTCTAATTACATCAATTACCGCTTGTGCTGCTTGTTCATCGGCATTACAACGAATTTGATTATGTAAAGATAAAAAGGTTTCCTTCAATATACTATTGTCGCTTTCTAAAAAAGAAATAATATGATTAGTAATATTTTCAGGTGTGCAATCTTGCTGTAATAGCTCTGGCACAATCGCTTTACCCGCTAAAATATTAGGTAAAGAAACATAAGGTGTTTTAATTAATTTTTTAGCGAGCCAAAATGTGAAAGGCTTCATCTTATAGCCAACTACCATCGGACATTTAGCTAACATACATTCTAGTGCTACTGTGCCTGATGCTAAAATTGCAGCATTACTGGCAATCATTGCTTCACGGGCATGACCATCTAATAATTGTACATCAAGTGTTGGTGCTATTTCGGCTTTAATTTGTTCAAACTCTTGTCGTCTTTTCGCATTGACTAGTGGCACAACAATATGTAGATCAGGATAGCGCTTACGCAAGAGTATTGCCGCTTTTAAAAAAGGTGCTGATAATAATGCAACTTCAGCATGACGACTACCAGGTAATAAAGCTATACAACGACTATTAAGCGGAATACCTAATTGTTGGCGCATAGCGTGTTGATTTGGGTTAAGTGCAATGTCATCCGCCATTTTGTGACCGATAAAACGGCAAGGTACATCAAATTTATCATAAAACGCTTTTTCAAATGGCAAAAAAGCTAAAATAAGATTGGTATTGCGTTTAATTTTGAAAACACGTTTTTGTTTCCAAGCCCAAACCGAAGGGCTAACGTAATGAATGGTTTTTATACCTGCTTGCTTTAATTTACCTTCTAAAGAAAGGTTAAAATCAGGCGCGTCAATACCAATAAATATATCAGGTTTAAGCTGAATTAAGCGTTGAGTGATATCTCGACGGATTGATAAAATACGACGTAAACGCCCCAATACTTCAACAATTCCCATAACTGACAATTCATCCATTTCATACCAAGCTTGGCAACCTTCGGCTTGCATTTGAGGGCCAGCAATACCAACAAATTCAATATTGGGGTGATGTTTTTTCAGCGCACGAATCAATCCTGCGCCAAGAATATCACCAGAGGTTTCTCCAGCAACTAGAGCAATAGTTAACGGTTTATTGACCATTAACGGATGATGCCTCGCGTTGAACGAGTAAAGAAGTCAATAAAAAGTTGGACTTCAGGCTGTTGTTTTGCAGCAGCTTCAATTTGAACTTTAGCTTCTTCTAACGTTAGACCATTTCGATAAAGAGTTTTATAGCAGTTGCGAATCGCTTGTAAAGCTTCTTTGCTAAACCCTCTACGTTTTAAGCCTTCGTAATTTACGCCATGAGGTGTTGCATGATTACCTTGAGCAATAACATAAGGTGGAACGTCTTGCGCAACGCCTGAACAACCACCAACCATCACATGCGATCCAATAACACAAAATTGGTGTACTGCGGTCATACCGCCAATAATCACATGATCACCTAATTGAACATGCCCACCTAAAGTAGCGTTATTTGCTAAAATACAGTGATCACCAATATAACAATCGTGTGCAACATGAGCATTAATCATCAATAAATTATCACTACCGATGCGAGTCAAATTGCCACCTTGAATGGTAGCACGGTGAATGGTTACGCTTTCGCGGATCATATTGCGATCACCAATTTCAGTACGCGTTGGCTCTCCACGATATTTTAAATCTTGGTTTACTTCACCAATTGAGACAAATTGATAAATTTGGTTATCTTTACCAATTTTGGTGTGACCATTGATGACAACGTGCGATTTTAAAAAGGTTCCGTCACCAATTTCAACATTTTCACCAATAAAACAAAAAGGACCAATTTTGACGTTATCGCCGATTTTAGCACCTTTTTCAATGACTGAACTTGGGTGTATTTCTGTTGCCATAGTATTTCCTTAAAACAATTTGGAATATGTAAAATACCAAATGTTATTTACGAGCACACATCATTTCGGCTTCGCAAACTAACTTACCATCAACAGTTGCAACACCATGGAATAGCGCAATACCACGACGCTCTTTAATATACTCAACATCAAGTACAAGCTGATCACCAGGTACAACAGGACGTTTAAAACGTGCTTTGTCAATTGAAGCGAAATAATAAAGTTGCCCAGGGGACAGCTCTTCAATGCTTTTAAATGCCAAAATACCCGTTGCTTGTGCCATGGCTTCTAAAATTAATACGCCAGGGAAAATCGGTTTGTTTGGGAAGTGTCCTTGAAAGAATGGCTCATTCACCGTCACATTTTTTATCGCTTTTAATGTTTTACCTTTTTCATAACTAATCACGCGATCAACCATTAAAAATGGGTAACGATGGGGTAATAAACTGATGATCTCTTCAATATCAAGGGCATTAAGTTCGGTAGTCAAAATAGCTATCCTTATACATTATTTACTCTAAATTCTATACATTATAACTGAGGATACCGCTTTCACTCAAGGATGATTTAAATTGCGAAATATTGTCTGCCCTAATTTGTTATCAACATATTAATACAGATTTATAAAATAAATGATCCACAAGCACTATATTATCCTATACCAAATCATATATAATAATTAAAATAATCAACTAAAAAGTTTATAACTTGGAGAAGTATAATGAAATCATTGATTAAAATGACCTTAGTAAGTGGCGCCATTGTTTTAGCATTATCGGGATGTGATGATAAAAAAACATCTGAATCGAATACTGAAACAACGGAAAGCAAAGTCACTCTTTCAACTGATGCACAAAAAGAAGCTTATGCTTTAGGTTCATCATTCGCAACCTATATGAAATCAAATTTGGAACAAAATGAAATTAAGCCTGATCAAGAATATTTAATCAGTGGTTTCAATGAAACATTCCGTGATGCATCGCAACTTTCAAAAGATGATGTTAAAACTATTTTAGATGCGTTTGGTAAACGTATTCAAGAAGAAAGTAAAGCCCGTTTTGAAAAAGAAAAAGCAGATAATACAGCTGCTGGCAATAAATTTCGTGAAGAATTTGCTAAACAAGATGGCGTTAAAAAAACCAAATCTGGATTGCTTTATCAAATCATTAAAGAGGGTTCAGAGAGCCATCCAACAGCTGAAGATACAGTTATTGTTCATTATGCAGGGACATTAACTGATGGGCGTAAATTTGATAGCTCTTATGATCGAGGTGAGCCAGCAACATTCCCACTTAACGGCGTAATTAAAGGTTGGACAGAAGGCATTCAATTAATTGGCGTTGGCGGTAAAATTAAACTAGTGGTTCCACCTGAATTAGCTTATGGAGATCAAAGTTTCCCTAGTCAAAATGATAAAGCCTCTATTCAACCTGCTTCAACCTTGGTTTTTGAAGTTGAATTATTGGGCATTGATAATGGTAATGCCAAGGATCAAAATTCACAAGAAACTAACTCACAGAAAGCAAAATAATTTTGTGAACTCATTAAACTATACACTTGTTGTTTTGGGTCCTGCTTATGGGACCCAATCTGCTTATTGCGCTTACCAATTTGCGCATACATTGCTGACAAAAACTTCTCATTCAATTAAAAATATCTTTTTTTATGCTGATGGCATATATAATGCTAATCATTATACCGATCCAGCTAATGATGAGTTTAATTTAGTTGTAGCATGGCAACAGTTAGCAAAGAAATATTCATTAACATTAGCTGTGTGTGTCGCAGCAGCGCAAAGACGTGGTGTTACTGAGGGTAATCTTGCTGAACATTTTGAATTAACAGGGCTTGGTGAACTGAGTGAATCAATTGCTATGTCAGATCGTACGGTTCAATTTTGATTTAAGGTCGTTAGAATGAAAAAAGTGGCAATTATTATTAGCTCACCACCGCATGGAAATGCTAAAGGGCGAGAAGCGCTCGATGTAGCTTTAGCTGTATCAGCCATCAATCATGTTTCGGTTTTTTTCATAAATGATGGGGTATTGCATTTATTGCCTAATCAACAACCTAATCAAATTTTAATGCGTGATTATATTGCTACACTTAATATGCTTGAACTTTATGATATCGAAGATGTTTATGTATGCGAATCTTCATTAGAAGCACGAAATTTAGCAAATGCCACATTAAATATTCCTAATAAAGTGCTTGATGCGCTATCTATAAGTCAACTACTTTCTATTCAAGATGTCATCTTACGGTTTTGATTTTATAGTGAAAAGTATATATTTCCTGAAACTTCTTTACAAATATAATATTCAACAATAAAACTAATCTGATTTTTATTAGCTATATTTTTATACGATATAAATTCATGTAGTATAAATAATCCACCCTATCTTTCAGCAAAGCTGATTAATAAGATGGATTACCATGTTAAGTCGATTTAATCGAATAAGTTTTATTTTAACTTAATTAGACTAGCTTTTTCATCCCGTCGGCAATTTTTTCAGCTTGCGTTCCAACGACAATTTGTACGCCCGTTTTACCTAATTTAATAACTGCCATTGCTCCTAGTGCTTTGGCTGCTGGTTCATCAATTAGATCAGAATCATTTACACCTAAACGCAAACGTGTAATACAAGAATCAATATTAGTTAGGTTTTCTTTACCACCTACAATTGCTAAATATTGCTCGGCAAGTTTAGAAATATCGCCAACAGCTTGCTTTTGCTGAACATTTTCGGTTGATGAAACAGTAGTATCATCGTCTTCACGACCTGGTGTTTTAAGGTTAAATTTAACAATAACAAAGCGGAATACCACATAATAAACAACAAAGAACACTAATCCTTGAAGAATTAACATATACCAGTGAACAGCAAGCGGATTACGACTTGAAAGTAGCATATCCACTAAACCAGCACTAAAACCAAATCCTGCAATCCATTGCATTGCAGCAGCAATATAAAGTGAGATACCAGCCAAAACAGCGTGTACAAAATAAAGCATAGGTGCAACAAACATAAAGGCAAATTCTAACGGCTCGGTAACGCCTGTAAAAAATGCAGCAAATGAAGCAGCTAACATGATTGATGCCGTTTTATCTTTATTACCTTTTTTAGCTGTATGATACATAGCTAACGCTGCACCAGGCAAGCCGAACATCATAACAGGGAAAAATCCTGCCTGATAACGGCCAGTAATACCTACTGTTGCTAACCCACTTTCAATAGATTTT
Source organism: Gilliamella sp. Nev6-6 (assembly GCF_001690605.1). Lineage (NCBI taxonomy): Bacteria > Pseudomonadati > Pseudomonadota > Gammaproteobacteria > Orbales > Orbaceae > Gilliamella > Gilliamella sp. Nev6-6. The sequence goes on from NZ_LZHP01000018.1 coordinate 210,179, forward strand.
TGTCCACCTAGGAAGTTTGGAATATCATTAATTCCAGCCACATCAAACCAAAATACTGAGTTTAAAGCATGGTGTAAACCAACCGGAATAAGTAAGCGGTTGAAGAACCCATAAATACCTGCACCAACAGCGCCTAATTCTTTAATATATTTACCAAAAGCGACCAGTGCATCATAGATAGTCGGCCAAACAAAAAATAAAATAGCTGAAATTAATAGCATAACAACTGAAACAATAATAGGTACAAGCCTTTTACCACTGAAGAAAGATAATGCTCTATGTAATTCAACTTGGCTAAAACGATTATAAAGTTCCGCAGCAATAATACCGACAAGTATACCAATAAATTGGTTATTTATTTTTTTATATGCCGCTGGAACTTGAGCATCCCACCCATCTAAACTGGTGTCAATGCCATTAAATAAGGCAATAGAATTTGGAGAAAGTAAGGTTGTAACAACTAAAAAACCAACCAAACCAGACAAGGCAGCCGCACCATCTTTATCTTTAGACATGCCGTAAGCAACACCAATAGCAAAAAGTATTGGCATATTTTCAATAATTGCACCACCAGATTTAATTAAAAAAGCGGCGAAAATATTGTTTTGCCCCCAACCATTGGGATCAATCCAATAGCCAATCCCGAGGAGTATTGCCGCAGCCGGCAGAACGGCAACAGGCACCATCAGTGAGCGCCCGATACGTTGCATATAAGCTAAAATTCCCATAAGTGTTACCTCATATTTGTTGAAATGGTACTTAAAGAAGTATGTGTAATTATATATTTTTAAGTAAAAACAGCTTGGTTATTATATTTCATCTTATATTATTTTACTTCGCAAATTAATTATTGCTTTTTTGTGACTAAAATCACTATATTTTTTGATTTATTGTCTTAATATAGTAAAATATATTCAACATTTTTTACTTAAAAAAAAAAGAGTTTATTTAATTATATCAAAAGAGGTGATATCTCATGAGACTTATTCCTTTAGAAAATGCACAAGAAGTCGGCGCTTGGGTTGCAGAGCGTATTGTTAATAAAATTAACCAATTTAAACCAACAGCTGAGCGCCCTTTTTTGCTAGGTTTACCAACAGGAAGTTCACCATTAGTTATGTATCAACAACTCATCAAACAGTATAAAGCCGGAAATGTTAGCTTTAAACATGTTGTTACATTTAATATGGATGAATACGTAGGACTTCCAGAAGATCACCCGCAAAGTTATCATACTTTTATGTATGAAAATTTTTTCAACCATATTGATATTGACAAAAATAACATCCATATACTAAACGGTAATGCACCTGATATTGATGAAGAATGCCGTCAATACGAAGCGAAAATTAAAGCTTATGGCAAAATTAATATTTTTGTCGGTGGCGTTGGCCAAGATGGACACATTGCCTTTAATGAACCAGGATCTTCACTTTGTTCTCGTACGCGTATTAAAACATTAACTGAAGACACACGCATTGCTAACTCTCGCTTTTTTGATAATGATGTCAATCAAGTGCCAAAACATGCATTAACTATTGGAGTTGCAACTTTAATGGATGCACAAGAAGTGATTTTGTTAGTTTGCGGTCATAACAAAAGCTTAGCGCTGCAAGCAGGTGTTGAAGGTAGTGTTAACCATCTTTGGACCGTAACTGCACTACAAATGCACCCTGCATCAATTATTGTTTGTGATGAACCAAGTACTGATGATCTTAAAGTGAAAACCTTAAAATATTTTAAACAGATGGAAACTGATAATCTTAAAGTAACCATTTTATAAAGGATAAACTTATGTACGCATTAACAAATTGCCGTATTTATACAGGTTATGAAATCCTTGAAAATCACGCTGTTATTATCGACGGTGATAAGATTGCAAAAATCTGTAAACAAAACGAATTGCCGGTGGGCATCACCATTAAAAATTTACAAGGCGCAATAGTTGCGCCTGGGTTTATTGATATTCAAGTCAATGGTTGTGGTGGTGTACAATTTAATGAAACGCTTGATGCACTAAGTGTTGAAACCTTAGAAGCAATGCAGGCAACAAATCTTATCTCTGGTTGTACTAGTTATTTACCCACTTTAATCACATCGACTGATGAATTCATGATAAAAGCGGTTAAAGTGATGCGTGAATATCTAACGACGCATAAAAACCAAGCACTTGGCTTGCACCTTGAAGGGCCTTATATTAGCCCTGAAAAGAAAGGTATTCATGATGAAAATATTATTCGACAACCATCGCAAGAAATGATTGATTTTTTATGTGAAAATGCTGATGTCATTAAAATTATTACTTTAGCGCCAGAAAAAGTAGAAAGCCACTTCATCAAACAATTGGTTAATGCAGGTATTCATGTATCTGTTGGCCATTCTAATGGCCATTATGATGATTGCCGTCGAGGGTTTAACGATGGTATTCGTTTGGGAACGCATCTATTTAATGCCATGCCTTATATTTCTGGGCGTGAACCTGGTGTTGTTGGCGCTATTTATGATGAACCTGAAGTTTATGTTGGTGTTATTGCTGATGGTCAACATGTAAGTTGGGCAAATATTCGCAATAGCCACAAAATTAAACAAGATCATTTAATTTTAATTACCGATGCAATGTTACTTGCTGGATCAAACTTAGAATCTGGTGTATTTGCAGGTAAAACCATTTATTATAAAGATGGTCGATGTGTTGATGAAAATGGGACGTTAGGCGGCTCTTCCTTAACCATGATAGAAGCTGTAAAAAATGCAGTCGAATATGTGGGTATCGCCTTAGATGAAGCATTAAGAATGGCGACACTTTACCCAGCAAAAGCAATTGGTGTTGATAAACAACTTGGCTCAATTAGTGAAAATAAAATTGCGAACTTGGTTATTTTTGATCGTGACTTTTCAAACGTGAAAACGATTGTTAATGGAGAGATGAACAGCTAGAATGCTAGATAGTTAACGAAAATATTGAGATAAAATATGACCTTTAATTATCTAAATCTAGTTGGCAATGCTGAATTAATCAAACAATTAAATTATGCCATGATTTACCGTTTGATTGTTCAGCAAGCGCCTGTATCTCGAATTCAACTGGCGGAAATTAGTCAATTAGCACCAGCAAGTATAACTAAAATTACTCGTCAACTTCTTAAAAGCAATCTAATAAAAGAAGTTGATGCACAACAATCAACAGGCGGGCGACCAGCCGTTTCAATACAAGCAAAATTTGATTATTATCAAACAATTGCTGTTCAATTAAGTCGTTCCCGTGTTACCATTGAACTTTATGATCTTGGTGCTAAAAATCTAGTTACCGAAATTTACCCACTAACTACATTTACCCAGCAATTGGCTGAAGAGTATTTAATCGCGTTAATTGAACAATTTATAGAACAGAATAGTAAAAAGATAAAACACCTTGTGGCAATATCTGTTGTACTACCTGGTTTGGTCGACTCTGTACGCGGAATTATTCGTTATACACCGCATATTCCAGTTAAAGCATGGCCTTTAGCCGAAGCATTACACCATAAGTTTAATATTTCGATTTTTATTGGTAATGATATTCAAAGTTTAGCTTTAGCGGAAAGTTATTTTGGCTCAACCCAAGATGTAGATGACTCAATTTTGATTCGTGTACACCGTGGTGTTGGATCAGGCATCATTATTAATCAACAACTGTTAACTAATCATAATCAAACGGTGGGTGAAGTTGGTCATATCCAAGTGGATGCATTAGGTGAGCGCTGTCATTGTGGTAACTTTGGTTGTTTAGAAAATCGAGTTATTAATAAAGCAATTGAGCATCGAGCCAAACAAATGATTGAGCAAGGTTACCCAACTAAATTAAGTTTGGGTAATTGTAATATTGCCAATATCTGTAAATATGCTAACCAAGGAGATGAATTGGCAATTAAGTTAGTCAAAGATGCCGGTGAAAATCTTGGTAGAGCAGTTGCTATGATGGTAAATATTTTTAATCCACAAAGTATTGTATTAGCAGGTGAATTGACAAAATCTCCCGAAATACTATTGCATGCGGTAAATAGTGCATTAAATGCACAAAGTTTAGAAGAATTAAGAAAAAATCTTACTCTTCATTGTTCATCGCTCAATGACCGTTCAGCAATTGGTGCGTTTGCATTAGTGCAACAAGCTTTATTTAATGGTTCATTATTAATGACATTGCTGGAAGATAAAGAATCATAGCTTATAGATATAAAAATAAAGCCCAACAAATCGGGCTTTACTTTTTATATCTAGTTTAAGCTAAAATGCGTAACATTCTACGCAATGGTTCAGCGGCCCCCCATAGTAATTGGTCACCGACTGTAAAAGCTGATAAATAATCTTTGCCCATCTTAAGCTTACGTAAGCGGCCTACGGGCGTTGTTAAAGTGCCTGTTACTGCGGCAGGAGTAAGCTCTCGCATCGAAATTTCACGTTCATTTGGAACAACTTTAACCCAATCATTATGGGAAGCAAGTAGTTTCTCAACTTCTGGCACGCTAATATCTTTTTTCAATTTAATCGTAAACGATTGACTATGACAACGTAATGCGCCAATACGGACACAAAGTCCATCAACTGGAATAATCTCGTCAGTCCCTAAAATTTTATTGGTTTCAGCCTGACCTTTCCATTCTTCTTTACTTTGCCCATTATCAAGCGCTTTATCAATCCAAGGGATCAGACTACCTGCTAATGGCACACCAAAATTATCAGTTGGTAAACTACCGTCGCGCATTTTTTGCGTCACTTTTCGCTCAATATCTAAAATAGAAGAATTAGGATCCTGTAGTTCTTTAGCAACCTCCGCATTTAACATCCCCATTTGGGTAAGCAACTCACGCATATGACGCGCACCGCCACCAGAAGCCGCTTGATAGGTTGAAACCGATACCCAATCAACTAAGTTTTCAGCAAATAATCCACCCAATGACATCAACATTAAACTTACTGTACAATTACCGCCAACAAAGGTTTTAATACCTCTATCTAAAGCAGTATGGATGTTAGCTTTATTAACAGGATCAAGAACGATAATCGCATCATCTTCCATTCTAAGTGTTGATGCAGCATCAATCCAATAACCTTGCCAACCAGTTGCACGCAATTTTTTATAAATTTCAGAAGTATAATCACCACCTTGGCAGGTAACAATAATATCTAATGCTTTCAACGCATCAATATTATCTGCACTTTGTAATATACCAGTCTTACCGCCCAAAGTAGGCGCTGCTTGACCCGCTTGAGATGTAGAAAAGAATACAGGATTGATATAATCAAAATCGTGCTCTTCAACCATACGTTGCATAAGAACGGAACCAACCATTCCGCGCCAACCGACAAAACCGACATTTTTCATATGTTATTTCCAATAATTAGAGTTTATATAAAGAGATATTTATTATTAAAACAAAATATCATCATAAAACAAGCCAGATAAGAATTATTATTGTAAATAAGAAGATGATAACATGACGTTATATATTAATATGATATTTAACCAAAATAATAAAAAATTGAGAAAGGAAATGGTTTCAAAAGTTGCAATAAATTTAATTAAAATATTAGGCAATGACTGAAAATAGATGACTGGTAAATGAAATCAGTATGCGGATTGTTATATAAGACTCAATAGCTAAATTCCAATAAGTAGAATTTTATTTAAAAATGGTCGGCGAGAGAGGATTCGAACCTCCGACCCACTGGTCCCAAACCAGTTGCGCTACCAAGCTGCGCTACTCGCCGTTATAAGTTTTCCGCATTCTATAAATGGGGTGGCTAATGGGATTCGAACCCACGACAACTGGAATCACAATCCAGGGCTCTACCAACTGAGCTATAGCCACCATAGAAGCAGGGCGAAATATTACGCATAAAAAACAATATTGTCCAGCATATTTTTAAAAAAATACGCCAACTGATTATATAAAAAGCGTTAAAAGTATAAAATTTAATTACTTTCAATGCAAACTTACTGCTTACTAATAGCTAGCGTTCTTTTTAACTACACTAAATTTTTCTTGCCTAATTACTTGTTGTTTCAATTTTTATCTCCATATTTTATTCATAAAGTATAGGTCTTTAAAAATATTACTTCACTGTATCTTTACTTAGAATTAATTAGTGCGCTGGCATAACCAATACTCAATGCCACTTATTAACTTGATTTGAAAATATATGCTGTAACATAGAGCTACTTTAAAAACTATTTATATTATTAATAATAGTAAATTACATTATCATTCCTCGTTCAAAAATATGTAATATTTTAGTAAAGGAGCCTGACTTTTTTTTTATTATTGCAATAATGTAAAAACCTAAAATTAGATAACAATGGCGATTGCGATTATGATAAATATTTTATTAATTGATGATGATATTGAACTATCACAAATGCTTAGTGAATATTTGACTAATGAAGGTTTCAATATCAAGAGTGTTTATTTGGGTAAAGATGGTATTGATGAAGCATTGTCAGGAAAATACCGTGCTGCAATTTTAGATGTGATGTTACCTGACATTAATGGTATTGATGTCCTTAAAAGCATACGGCAACAGCGTAATATGCCAGTTATTATGTTAACGGCCAAAGGCGATAATATTGATCGCGTTTTAGGATTAGAATTAGGCGCTGATGATTATATCCCAAAACCTTGTTATCCGCGTGAGTTGTTAGCCCGATTACGTGCTGTTTTACGTCGTTTTGATGAACGTTCAGTAGAAACAGTTGATGATAAAAAATACCATTTTAATGGCTTAACCTTAGATCTTCCCCAACGTTTATGCACGTGGAATGGAAAAGCTATTGATTTAACATCAACCGAGTTTAATTTATTAGTTTTATTAGTAAAACATAGCGAGCGGGTAGTAACTAAAGAGGAGTTATCAGAGATCGGTCTTGGTCGAGCACGAGAACTTTATGATCGTAGTGTTGATGTTCATATTAGTAACATTCGACAAAAACTACATCAGATAGCACAAAATGATGTGACAATTGAAACAATTAGGGCTGTCGGTTACCGTATCCGCTAATAACCAATAGGCTTGCTATGAATCGTCGATTATTTTGGAAAATACTCATTATATTTTGGGTTATCTTCTACCTCACTTTCCAATTAACTTGGATTGCATTTTCTGTTTATGTAGAAAATAAAAATCAAAAATTTCTTAATCATATGCCGACAAAAGTGGATATGATAGCCCAGCTATTACATGTAGCAGGCGAAGATGAGACGCTTAATTTTATAGCCCATTTACCTGAACGAGAAAGGGCTTTATTATCAATAAAATTAGTTTCTCCAATCAATGAGCAAGTCAATATTTTGACCGACGAATTAGAAACACCAACCTATGTCTATCAACGCATGGCTGTCGCGCCTGATGGCACACTTTATTCTATTTCATTTAAAGAAGATAAAGATAAAGATGTTAAAAAGACATTATTCAATATGCCAATGCCAATTGTGTTAATGGGAATCTGTGTTGGGCTAGCTTTTAGCTTGTTTTTGGCATGGAATCTAACTAGACCCATGCGGTTATTAAGACAAGGTTTTTTTCGCGTATCTCAGGGTGATCTTTCTGTTCGATTATTCCAAAAATTAAAACCTAGGCGTGACGAGCTTAGCGAATTAGGTAAAGATTTTGATATGATGGTTGAGCAACTTAATATTCTTATCTCAGATCGTCAAGCTCTTCTTCATGATGTTTCACATGAGCTAAGAACACCTCTTGCTCGTTTGCAACTAGCGATTGGGCTTGCTCAACAAAACAAACAAAATATTGATACCGCATTAGCTAGAATCGAATTAGAGTCAGAACGATTAGATCAGTTAATCGGTGAGATTCTAAACTATTCTCGTGCTGAAATGAATAATCGTACCGATGAATATTTTGATTTAAAAGACTTAATAAGTGTAGTAATTAATGATGCTAACTATGAGGCTAATCATCAACTCATTGATGTACATTTCAACTTATCGCCCGTTGCTCATTCTATTGTTAAAGGTAACTCAGAGCAAATTCGCCGAGCTATAGAAAACATTATTCGTAATGCGATTCGCTTCTCTAAAGCTGGACAAGCTGTCGAAGTTTCATTAAAAGAAGCAGGCAAGTATTTGCAAATTGAAGTTAAAGATCGTGGGCCTGGTGTAGAAGCTAATAAACTATCGAGTATTTTTGAACCGTTTGTCCGTATCCAGTCTCCTCAATTAGGCAAAGGTTACGGGTTAGGTCTTGCGATTGCAAGAAAGACCGTTATTATGCATAACGGCACTATTCAAGCAACCAATCGTGATGGTGGTGGATTAGTTGTAACAATCGAATTACCTTATTGGAGAAGCAGTAATTAACGATTAATAACAGTCGCTATTAATGGTGAGCACGTACTGTTTAACTAGGCTTTCTAGCTTAATTTTATCGTGACCTATAAAATCTAAAGTTTTTATAATAGCGTCTGGATCACTTTCTAGTATCGCTTTGTACTGCGCAATATATTGGCTGGCGATGGGCTTGTAGGACCAATGCCATTCTTCGGGTTGATATCCGCCTTTTCGCCCCTCATTAAATGCTTGGCAAAATCCATATTTGGGTAGGTTTTCTTGCAACCATTTGTAAAGAATGATGCCCTTTTTATCATTTTTAAAATATGCAGATGAAACGCTGGTAATATCAATATCTGTACCCCAGTGGTGCCTTGATGTGCCTGGCATTGATGAGTATTTTAAAATCTCTCGGGCAATTTTCTCAGGGTCATTGAGCTTATGAGATAAAGCATCCCATTTTCGTTGCCAAATCCCGTTTTGGTAAGCGTAATTACGTGTTGCACTTACCACAATAAAAGGAATATTGGGGTGATCTTTTTTGAAGTCTTTAAACGCTTTTATTAGCTGATCAGCAACTTCTTTTTGTAGATACATTCCTTTTTTATTAACTGGTAATTGAGTTAAATCCAATGCAATAAAATCACTATCTTTTTTTTCATCAAACTGCCCTGTTAGTTTATTTAATGGAATTGTTTGCGCCATAGTAATACTCGAACATAAAATTAACGTTAATGATGAGATTAAAATAAGAAGTGTTTTTAAATTTATTAATTTACTTTTCATTTTAAATATTACATATATTCTTTATAGTAAGATGAGATGAAAAACAGTATAATCTTTTTCCTAAAAATTGAAATAGCCATAATGTGTAAAAACGAGGCCTTATGTCAACACTAAGTACGTCAAATATGTCTGTAAATTTATCAGATACTTCAAACTCAATAAATCTAACCACAATGAACCCAAGTAAAGAAAAAGTAAACTTACTCAATTTTACACGCCAACAATTAAGAGCGTTTTTTATTTCACTAGGTGAAAAACCATTTAGAGCCGATCAAGTGATGAAATGGATCTACCATTTTGGGGTAGATGATTTTGACCAAATGACCGATATCAATAAAAAGCTAAGAGAACAACTAAAAACGTTAGCTGAAATTAAAGCGCCAATGATTGCAATGGAGCAACGTTCATCTGATGGCACAATTAAATGGGCGCTTGATGTGGGCAATAACCAAATGATTGAGTCGGTTTATATTCCAGAACGCGATCGTGCAACATTATGTGTTTCATCACAAGTTGGTTGTGCATTAGAATGTAAATTCTGTTCTACCGCACAACAAGGATTTAACCGAAACTTAACCGTTTCTGAAATTATTGGCCAAGTATGGCGCGCATCAAATGCTATTGGTGTAACAGGCAAACTGGCGGATAGACCGATTACCAACGTCGTTATGATGGGGATGGGAGAGCCGTTACTTAATTTATCTAATGTAGTGCCCGCGATGGAAATTATGCTAGATGATTTTGGCTATGGTTTGTCAAAAAGGCGTGTAACACTATCCACCTCAGGGGTTGTTCCTGCTTTAGATAAGCTCGCGGGTATGATTGATGTGGCACTGGCGATATCACTTCATGCGCCTAACGATACTATTCGCAGTGAAATCATGCCAATTAATGAAAAATACAATATGACTATGTTGCGTGATTCAATTTTACGTTACCTTTCTTGTTCAAATGCGAATCATGGAAAAGTTACTATCGAATATGTATTACTTAATCAAGTTAATGACGGTGTTGAACACGCACACGAACTTGCTAAATTCCTAAAAAATGTACCAAGTAAAATTAACTTAATTCCTTGGAATCCGTTTCCTGGTGCGCCTTATTCTCGTTGCTCTAATTCGCGTATCGATCGATTTATGAAAACATTGATGGGATATGGTTTTACTGTAATTGTTCGAAAAACGCGCGGTGACGATATTGATGCCGCATGTGGCCAATTAGCTGGTGAAGTTGTTGATCGTACCAAAAGAACGCTGTATAAAAAACAAAGCTTGGTGCAACAAACATTATAAAGGAAAAAAACAGCAAAAAGGGGAAGTTGATGAAAAGAAGCTTGATATTAAACTGTTTTGCTCTGATCATTTTATCTGGTTGTCAAATCAAAAACAGCGATGAATTTGATCCAGAAAAAGCCGCTTTAGCAAGAATGCGCCTTGGGTTAGGCTATCTTGCCAACGCAAATGGATCTGAAGCTAATGTCAAAGCAGCACATTATAACCTCAAATTAGCGGCACAATACTCACCAAATAACCCACAAATTATGCTAGCAATGGCAATGTTTGATCAACATGTTGGTGAATACGAGGAAGCCGAGATGATCTATAAGCGCATTATTTTTATGCAACCTGGTAATGGATTATATCATGTGCATTATGGCTCTTTTTTATGTGGGCGAGATCGTTACCAAGAAGCACAGCAACAATTTAAGCAAAGTCTTGATTTAGATCGCCACCGTTGGAAAGCTGATACCTATGAACAATATGGATATTGTGCTATCCAAAATAATGATAAAAAAACAGCTGAGTTAATGTTTAAGCAACTTTTTCAATACGACGCAAATCGGCGTGATAATGTGAAAAAAATAGCTGAGATTTATCAGAAAAAGGGCGATATGAAAGTTGCCAATTATTTGTTTTCAGTCACAAAATAGTAAGCTATAAAATATTATTATTTAAACCGTAATAACATCATCATTATAATTTTTTAAAGAAGATATCATGAGTTTTTGGGCTATTTTATTATTAGCACTGGCTATGTCGACCGATGCCTTTGCTGTCGCTGTATGCCGCGGGGTTTCGCTTAAATCAACCCCATTTTTAGGTGCACTCAAAGTCGGTATTTTATTTGGTGTTGTTGAAGCTATTACGCCAATCCTCGGCTGGTTAGTTGGCTATATTGCACTGAAATATATCGAACAATGGGATCACTGGGTTGTTTTTACTGTCATGTTATTTTTAGGTATTAACATGATTTACAACAGCTTTAAAAAAACTGATGAAGATTGCCTAGAGGATAGAGAAACATCATCAAAAAAATCCTTTCTAATGCTAATTTTTACAGCTATTTCAACCAGTATAGATGCATTTGCTGTTGGTATTGGATTAGCGTTAGCAAGCGTGAATATTTATTGGGCTGCAACAATGATTGGCATAGCAACCTGTTTAATGGTAACGATTGGATTATTATTAGGTAATAAATTAGGATGTTTAATTGGTAAACGAGCAGAATTTTTAGGTGGTTTAGCGCTTATTATGATTGGCACAATTACGCTTTATCAACATCTATCTAATTAGACTTTCACTTGTTTTCATCTAGTAACATCGCTTAGCTTTTCAAACAGGACTATCATAATAGCATTTATCACGTTAAAGTATCTAATAGATAAGATTGAAACCAATTTAGTTAACTAAACTGTTACCTGTTATAGGTAACAGTTTATGGAAAATACTTCTATTTAAATCTTTTTAAATTTTACAAAATGTCATATCAAAGCTACAAGCCTGTTGATTATAGACCGCTTTAAAGGCACCTTTGTCATGAGGATTTTGCAAAATATGATTGACGATAACTGGTCTAATATTTGCTTTAATATAACCAGGTAATCCTCTCGCACCACGAATTAAATCGTAGTGATCATGACAAAATGAGCTTATGCAAGAATCAGATATTTCTACAGAAAAACCTCGAGGTTGATATGCTTGATTCAATTTGTCAATTTCACGGCGAATAATTCGCTCGATAACGACCATTGGCAAGCGTTTGAAATGGAGAATATTTTCTCGTCCGTTAAAACGATTAAGTAGTTCTGAACGATAAGTGTTATTCAGGTCATTTGTTGCCAATTCACACGCAGCTTCATCAGAAAGGTTTGGATCTAAATAATAAGGTTGCCCGATATTTGAAGTCATAATAATCATAATATCAGAAAAATCGACTGTTCGACCGACATTATCAGTTAATCGTCCATCCGATAAAATCTGTAAAAAGATATTAAATACATCAGGATGTGCTTTTTCAATCTCATCAAATAGATAGATTCCAACTGGTTTTGCTCTAACAGAGTTTGTCAAAATGCCTCCAGCTTCAAATCCTTCATATCCTGGTGGCGCACCAATCAATTTAGCAACAGCATGTTTTTCCATGTATTCAGACATATCAAAACGTACCAATGATTTTTCATCACCATAGACATATTGCGCTAAGGCTTTAGCCATCTCAGTTTTACCTACACCGGATGGACCTAAAAATAGGTAAGACATGGCTGGACCTGATTCTTCTAGCGCATCGACTTTAGCGACTTTTACCGAATTAGCGACATGTTTAACAATATTATCTTGACCAAAAATTCTCGATAATAAATTTGCCTCTAAATTAATCAAGTTTTCAACTTCATTTTCATCTAGTTTGTTTGCAGGTATTCCTGAAACTTTGCTAAATTCAGTGATAACTTCTTGACGGTTAAGCCGTAAATCTTTGTTAGCTAGCATAACCAATTTTTGGTGTTGTTCGTTATTTTGTACTATTTCTGCATCAATCTGTCGAATCTTTTCCTTTAATTTGGTAACAGCCGGTGAGTCAAATCCACCAGCGGTTAGCTGTGCAAAGGTTTTTATTGTTGTTGATTCCGAATTTTTATTATTATCCTCTTCTTCTTGCAATTGGTTGATCTCATCTTGCAATTTAAAGCGTAATGTTTCGGCCTCACGTTGATATTGGTAAGTTTTATTGATTTCTGACTTTAATTCTTGCCAATCTTGTTGCCATTGTTCAAGTTGTTGTTGCAAATCTTGCTTTTCTGTTTCATTGGTACTTTTGGCTATCTTATTCATTAGCTCAATTATTTTAGGATGCTGTTTATGCGTAAGTTGGCGATAACTTGCAAGCGCACGATCAAGTAGAGCAATCGCTCGTTGCGGTTGTGCTCCACCTAAACCTAAACTATCTCGATACTTACTGGTTAAATGTATCGCTTCTTCAACAGCATCTTCATCAACTTCAATTTTATGGTATGCAGATAGCTCTTTAGCAACACTAGAAACAATCGATCTTAAATCATCCCCAATCGGCTCTTTAACATCATAAAGAGTGTAAAGCTCTGGCATGTTTGTACTGGCTTTTAATACATTACTCAATTTATCATCGCGGACTTCTAAAATAACTTGGAAATTATTTCCTTTGTCTGCGTTATTTAATGCATTGATAAAATGAGCATTGCCAGTATTGTGTGCTGCTTCTAAAAAATTAGCCGTATCAGTAATAATCAATACTGATTCTGGAGTTTGCATTAGCTTTTTTAAAATACTTTGAAACTCATTGTTTATCTTAGCGCTATCACCACTAGAAAAAAGCGCATCACAATTTAACCAAAACAGTTTTTTTACAATCAAATCAAACGGTGTATCTGGGCTGTTTTTAGCTGCTTGCAAACCAAGGGTAAGCATTGAAACACCAACACCAGCAGGACCTGTTAGCAAAAGTGAATTTGATGATTTTCGTATAAGAATAGATGATATTCTTTCTAAATCATGTTCCCGACCCACTAAAGTAAAATTAGGGTATTGCGCTAAATATTCACGCCCTCTAACTAAATACATTGTGCATTCCTTTATTATAGTTTAAAGGGAGAGGTAGTTTGCGAGCTCTCTTTTTTATTCTCAGATTTTTCTGATAAAACATCACCTGTCACAGCAATAAATTCTCGCGTATCATTTTGAACATCTTTAGACATTCTTTCAATTTCTTCTAAATTTGCTCGCATTGTTTCTAATGCTGAACGTGTAATTTCAGTAGCTTCTTTTTGAGTATCACCAAATTCTGCTAAGTTCTGTAACATCGCTTCTAAATCATTATTAATTTCATCACGACCTGTTGCAATTCGGATGGCTTCATTTTTAGCTATCTCATTTGTTACTCGTGTCATTTCAGCTAAAGTATTACCTGCCATAGATTGTGCCTCATTAATTGCTGCTGAGTTAACAGCAGTAACCACAACACTAAGTTGTGAAGCAACCGATGCAATTCCTCGTGAATGCATTGCTCTGGCACTTTCAACTTGTTTTTTGGTTGCAGCTTGCATATTGCGAATTTTAATGGCTTCCGTTGTTAATTCACCATAGGTTTGCATGGTATCAACCGTTGCTGTTGATACAGTATCGATATGTTCATCTAAATTGCGTCTAGCTTCATCAAGCTTCATTGATTCTAATAGGTTGTCACCAACATCTTTATGCTCAAGCTCTTCTCTACGTTCGCGGTGAACTTTCTCAACTTTTTTAGTCGCTTCGTTCATAATGGCATAAATTTGTATCATATTGCCATTATTATCGCTAAGCCCTTCTATTTGTTTAACCATTTTTTCAAGGTGATTACGAATTGCACCAAAACGTTCTTTGCCTTGATTAACAAATTTTAATGCCGATTCAACCATATCAGCTTGGCGTAATGTATGCTGTTCTGAAGTTAGGTTCAGTAACTCCTTTAGTTTTTCAACATCGATTGAATCCTTGCGTTGTTCGTGACGTTGTGCAATTTCTATCTGAATATCACTTAATTCTTTTTGTTTATTTTGTATTTGCTGTTGTAACTGTACAATAGTTTCCTCATTAGCAGTGATTTTAGCTTGTGATGCAACTTTAATTTTTCCTAAACCAAAAAATTTCCTATCATTTTGTAACAAAACGATTTCTTTTTGCAAATTAGTTATTTTCTCTTCAATACTAGTAATTTCGCTTTGCACACTTGCTTGTTGCGCTATCTTTTCTTCATCCCATTGTTGATCCGCTTTTATTTGCGCTAAAGCATTTCGAGTCTCACCATTTTGGCGTAAGTTATACAGTGCGTCTGTAAGTTCAGTAAGTGGTTTAATTTTTTCAATAAAGTCATTAAGGTCATTATTAAAGTCAGAATATACCCGCTGTAACTCAGCGAATACTTCGGTATCAGTCATTTCGATGCGCTGTTTAGACATCTCTTCTGAAATGGATTGTAAATATTCTTTAAATGTATCAAATTCTTGAATTTTGGCTCTATCAGCTTCTTTATTATCAGTAAATTCTAAAATATGAGTGACTTCTTCTACTTTCTGTTCAAGTGAAAGATTATCTGAAAAAATAACTTTAAAAAAAGTATTTTGTTGAATATTTGAAAGCGGATTTTCTACTTTAGCGCTTTTTTGTCGTTGCCTAACTGAAGAATCATTTTGTTCAGTGCTAGTTACTTTTCTCTTAGAAGATACACTCATTGTTTTTTTCCTTATTATTTAGCTATTTTAAATCCTATTTCAAATGAAAAGGAGAAAGTTTGGAATAATTAATTTACTCCTATAGAAAAGACAAATGCCATCTTTTCATCATGTTATTATCTATTTAACAGTTTATTTTGACAAGTAAAACTGCTATTGATAATAAAAAAGGAAAATAGGAAACACATATAATTTAAGCCATTTACTGACATATGAAAGTATTATCAAGCTTTATATTTAACTTTAATCAATTTAACGGCGTATTTTTAATTTGTTTTATTTGGTACAAATAAGGAAAGAAATTAATAAGAAAAAACCACTCGCATGAACGAGTGGTTTATATTGATAAGTTTAAGGAGTAGCAACAGATGAGATTACATCATTCCGCCCATACCACCCATGCCGCCCATACCACCAGCAGCACCTAAATCAGCTTTATCATCTTTAGGTAAATCAGTAACCATACATTCAGTAGTAATCATAAGACCGGCAACAGACGCTGCGTATTGTAATGCACTACGAGTTACTTTAGTTGGATCTAAGATGCCCATTGCAATCATATCACCATACTCTTCAGTTGAAGCATTGTAACCATAGTTACCTTTGCCACCTTTAACCGCATTAACCACAACTGATGCTTCTTCACCACAGTTAGTCACGATTTGACGTAATGGCGCTTCCATTGCACGAAGAGCGACTTTTATACCTACGTTTTGATCTTCGTTAGCACCTTTAAGTTCCAAAATCGCTGACGCAGCACGAACAAGAGCAACACCACCACCAGCAACAACGCCTTCTTCAACTGCTGCACGAGTAGCGTGTAACGCATCTTCTACACGCGCTTTCTTCTCTTTCATTTCAACTTCAGTTGCTGCGCCAACTTTAATTACTGCAACGCCGCCAGCTAATTTAGCAACGCGTTCTTGAAGTTTTTCTTTATCATAATCAGAAGTTGATTCTTCGATTTGTTTACGAATTTGTTCAACACGCGCTTTAATTAAAGACTCTTCACCAACGCCATCAATAATGGTTGTATTGTCTTTATTGATAACAACGCGTTTAGCTTGACCTAAATCTTCAAGTGTTGTTTTTTCAAGCTCTAAACCAATTTCTTCTGAAATTACAGTACCAGCAGTTAAGATTGCAATATCTTGTAACATAGCTTTACGACGATCACCAAAACCAGGTGCTTTAACAGCTGCAACTTTAACAATACCGCGCATAGTATTTACAACTAAAGTCGCTAATGCTTCGCCTTCAACATCTTCCGCAATAATTAATAATGATTTACCTGCTTTAGCGACCGCTTCAAGCACTGGCAATAATTCACGAATATTAGAGATTTTTTTATCAGCTAATAAAATATATGGGCTATCTAATTCAACTGTTGCTGTTTCAGGTTTGTTAATGAAGTATGGTGATAAGTAACCACGATCAAATTGCATACCTTCAACAACATCAAGCTCATCTTGTAAACCTGTACCATCTTCAACAGTAATAACACCTTCTTTGCCTACTTTTTCCATTGCTTGAGCAATTAAAGTACCAACGGTTTCATCAGAGTTAGCTGAAATGGTACCAACTTGTGCAATTGCTCTAGAGTCAGCACAAGGAGAAGATAATTTTTTAAGTTCTTCAACAGCTGCAACAACGGCTTTATCAATACCGCGTTTTAAATCCATTGGATTCATACCTGCAGCAACAGCTTTTAAACCTTCATTAACAATTGCTTGAGCAAGTACAGTAGCAGTGGTTGTACCGTCACCCGCTGCATCGTTTGCTTTTGAAGCCACTTCTTTAACCATTTGTGCACCCATATTTTCGAATTTATCTTCTAATTCGATTTCACGAGCAACAGAAACCCCATCTTTAGTAATAGTTGGTGCGCCAAATGATTTATCTAATACTACATTACGCCCTTTTGGACCTAAAGTTACTTTAACTGCATCGGCTAATACATTAACACCTTGAAGCATTTTGATGCGAGCATCGTTACCAAATTTTACATCTTTAGCTGCCATCTTCGTATTTCTCCTAAATTCTGTCTATAGTTTAATTATTTGCCAGTTATGCTTGAACAATGGCTAAAATATCGCTTTCTGATAAGATAAGCACTTCTTCGTTATCGATTTTTTCTGTTTTAACGCCATATCCTTCGTTAAAAATTACGATATCTCCCACTTTCACATCTAATGGCTGTACTTGACCATTTTCTAAAATGCGACCATTACCAACTGCTAAAACCTCACCTCGTGTTGATTTACCAGCAGCTGAACCTGTTAACACGATACCACCCGCTGATTTTGATTCTACTTCTTTGCGTTTAATGATCACGCGATCATGCAATGGACGAATTTTCATTAGTTATCTCCTAACACTAATTTTAATTAAAACAATTATTATCAATAAATCATGCAATTATGATTTTCAAATGTAGTGCAAACTATATGGGGGCAATTTCAAATTCTTCAAGGGAAGAAAACTAAAAAAAGTCTAATTGATTATTTATCAATCATCTTTACGTTTGAATTCACCTTCAATAATATCACTGTCTTGATAATGTGTTTGCGATGATGAAAATTGAAATCTCATCGGTATTTTTCGAACTATAAATTCTACAATATAATCTTGAACACGGGGAATTAATAAAATTGCGCCAACAATATCAGTTAAGAAACCAGGAATAAGTAAGAAAAAACCAGAAAAAAGCAAAGATACACTTTTTATAATTTCAGCTTTAGCACTTTGATTATTGGCGATTTTTTGTTGCATAATACTTAGATTTTTCAAGCCTTGTGTTTTAACTAATGAAAAACCAAGAATTGACGTTGCAATAATACAGATTAATGCAAGTAAAACACCAATTGAATTTGCAACAGCTATAAAAACACTGATTTCAAAATAAACATAAATAAAAAAGAGAATAAAACCAACAAATCGCATATAACAATTCCTATAAGCACAAAGGGATAGTATTAGAAATTAGCTATTAATATGAAGATGATTAGCTAATTTTCAACCAAACAATAAATATTTTTTAAAAAATTTTACAAAAGGGATTGACTGACACTTACAAATCGTGTTTAATGTGCATCCATTGTTGCCCGGATAGCTCAGTCGGTAGAGCAGGGGATTGAAAATCCCCGTGTCCGTGGTTCGATTCCGCGTCCGGGCACCAATCACCAAATTCTAAGACCTGCTTCTAGCAGGTTTTTTTATGTCTAAAGCCTTTTCAGATAAGGCTTGCAATGAGTTTTCCTTGTCAACCGAGTTAAACTGAAATCACCCCAAATCAAGTGTAATTTCGGATACAAACCCAGATACATTTGGTTCGATAATGGCGTGTATCCATAAAATGGCCTTGAGGCCTTTGTTTGCAAGGCTTAAGAGAAATCACTTGGATTTGATTTATTTTGAACTAATTTGTAACAATTATTTATTAACATTTCTAACAAAAGCTGTTTTCACAAGGCTTCCTCTAAGTTTTACTACTCAACCAAACTCAATTGAAGTTACTCTAAATCAAGCACAATTTTGGATACAAATCCGGATACATTTGGTTCGATAATGGTATGTATCCATAAAATGGTCTTGATGGCTTATCTTTACTGGAAAAGATGAAGATCGCTTAGATGTAAAATTTTTTTATCTATATTTTTTGGGAAGATTAAAAAGACCCTCTGGAGGAGAGAATGAAGCATCTTTACCTAGAAGAGGAGAGACTGTTCAATATTCTGTGTCATTTCGGTAAACTATGTAACAAAAAAGGAAATGACCCATGTCCCAAGAATTTGATTTTGAAAAAGCATTAAAATTATTACAAAATGGTCAACCGCTAACGGGTAAAGATGGTATTTTAACGCCATTAATCAAGCAGCTAACAGAAGCGGCGTTATCGGCGGAATTAGATTCTCATTTAGCCAACGACATTACCCCTAATCGGCGTAATGGTAAGAGTTCAAAGACAATAAAAAGCTCATCAGGCAGTTTCGAACTTGATGCACCAAGAGATAGAAACGGTTCATTTGAACCTCAACTCATCAAAAAAAATCAGACAACATTAAACGATGAAATTGAACAAAAAATTCTCAGTATGTATGCGCTGGGGATGAGTTATAAAGATATCAGCCAGCATATTGAAGAGATTTATGCTTTTCGTCTTTCTCCTGCAACTTTAACCGCCATTACAGATAAAATCATTCCTGAGCTCAGATTATGGCAACAACGACCGCTAGAATCGCTTTATCCGTTTGTTTGGATGGATGCAATTCATTATAAAGTAAAAGAAGATGGGGTTTATCACAGCAAGGCTGTTTATACTGTACTTGCACTTAATTTAGCCGGAAAAAAGGAAGTATTAGGCTTGTATTTATCTGAAAACGAAGGGGCTCATTTTTGGTTATCGGTGTTGACCGATTTACAAAACCGAGGATTAAATGACATTTTAATTGCTTGTGTCGATGGATTAGTTGGCTTTCCTGAAGCGATTAATACTATTTACCCACAAACAGAGGTTCAACTTTGTGTTATTCATCAAATCCGCCATTCAATTAAGTATGTTGCCTCTAAACATCACAAAGCATTTATGAGCGATTTGAAACTTGTTTACAAGGCGGTCTCTCGTGAAGCAGCAATTGATG